>CALKBB010000150.1 GCA_937989795.1 uncultured Collinsella sp.
TTTTAGCCCGCGGGCGAGGACGCCGGCAGGCGGCCGAAGCCGGTGCGTATTTGCGCAGCAAATACGCAGACGTCCCACCGCCCCTACCATTTGGTTTTTACGAGCCCGCGTCCCCCAGGGATGCGGGCTCGTTTCTTTTACACGCCGGCGGGGCTCTAAGTTGCGGTGGAATAGATCCTGTTTATACCGTTTACCAGCTTATTTAGGAACTATTTCACCGCAACTCAGAGGAAGACGGTTAAAGAGCACTCAGGCTCGGAGTCCAGCCGATGGTGGGGGTCGCGCCGTCGAGGGTCTCGTTGATGGTGGCGGCCATGCCGGCGAGGAGGCTGTTCTCGCTTACGGTGAGCATGTCGTAACCGCCGGCTCGCATGAGCTCGTGAATCACCACGGCGCCGGCCAGAATCACGCCCGCGCGCTTGGGCTGCACGCCCGGCAACGCGGCAATGCCTGCAACATCCAACGCAGACATGCGCTCGATAGCGGCCGAGATCTGCTCCATCGAAAGCTTGCGCAGGTGCACAAAGTTCGAGTCGTACGGCTCCAGTTCGTGGACCAGCGCCACGAGCGTGGTGACGGTACCGCCCACCGCGACGAGGCGCTCGGCGCGCTCAAAGTCGCTGGGCAGGCCCTCAAAATAGGCGGAGAACTGCTCGCCCGCCCACGCGGCGGCAACCGCAAGCTCGTTCGTCGACGGCGGCAGCGCAGAGAAAAACCGCTCGGTCACGCGACGGCAACCGATGTCCAGCGAGCGCGTTCCCTCCAGCGCAAAGACCCCGCGCTCCGGCGCGTACACGCCCGTCGCGAGCTCCGTGGAGCCGCCGCCCGAATCGGCGACGATAATGCGTTCACCGGCAAAGTCGTGCGCCACGCCAAAAAACGTCAGGCGCGCCTCGACTTCTCCTGGAATCACCTGCGGCTCGAGACCCAGCTCGCGCAGGCCGTCCAGCAGCAGGGCGGCGTTGGACGCATCGCGCGCGGCGCTCGTGCACGTGGTGCAGATGCACGCGGCGCCAAAGGTACGCGCCTCGTCCACAAACATACGGCACGCAGCGAGTACACGCTCGACCGCCGTCTCGCAAAAGCGGCCCGTCGCGTCCACGCCCTCGCCCAGATCGGTAATCTCGGTATACTTGGACGATTCCACGATCGCCCCGCCCTCGACCTGCGCTAGCACTAGTCGCGACGACACCGTTCCCAGGTCGATCGCGGCCACCTTATATCGTTTGCAATTTGTCATTGCGAGCTCCCCTCCGGGCGCTATTTGCCGTTGGACACGACCGTCTGACCCTCGACGCCGTTAAACCCAAACAGCATGTCGAGCGCTTGGATGTACCATGGCGCGTCCTTGCCGACTTCTTCGATCTCCTTGGCCACCTCGCTGGCCTTCTTGGCGTTCGACGACTTCTTTTCAGCCGACGACGAGTCCGAATCGCCGTCCAGGCCCTGCACTTCAATCCTCTTCTCGCCGGGCATCACCAGGCCCAGGTCCTCGGATGCCGCGTCCTTGATACCCTCCTCCGAGAGCAGCTTGTCGACGCTTTTTTGCAGCTCATCATTGTATTGCTGGCGAATCTCGACCTGCTTGGCCAAGATATCGCTCGAACGCTTTGCCACGTACAGGTCGCGCACGGGGAAATACAGGCTCACGAGCACCAGGGCAACGACGATGCCGATGAATAGCCCTCGCTGAGGACCGTGGGTAAAGTCGTAGATCGCCTTGACCACCGCGTTGTCGTTGGCGTAGTGCATAAAGTCCGAGCCCGAAAGACGGTTCGAGGGCCTGCTCGACCTATCGTGCGTTTGAGCCGACGAGCGCTGAGCATGCGACGAACGTGCCGGGCGCACTGGTCCATCTGTCGAAGTATTCACTTGAGCATTGGGGCGCGAGGTACTTGTCGGGCGCTGTATGGAGCGGTCGGCGCCGGCGTAGGCGGACCCACCGAGCTGCACCGTGCGCGCACGGCGAGGCGACGGCTCACGCGAACCGGCGGAATAGTACCTGTTGTCGTAAATCTGATCCATGTGCGCCTTGTGCGGTTGAGGTTTGTTTGCGCTAAGTCCTTTAGTTATAGCACGAGCGCCCGCACCGCCTTCGCCAGCCTTTGCTCGACATAAAAAAGGCGCTGAGCCATATGGCCCAGCGCCCAATGGCGGCCATCAGAAGTGGAACGGAGCCGAGTCAACCCCGCTCCCCGCGTGCACCACTTGTTTAGCGAATGTTGTAAAACGCTGCCTTGCCGGCGTAGCGCGCACTGCCCTCGAGCTCGTCCTCGATGCGAATGAGCTGGTTGTACTTGGCGATACGGTCGCTGCGGCACGGGGCGCCCGACTTGATCTGGCCGGCGTTGACGCCCACGACCAGGTCGGCGATCGTGGAGTCCTCGGTCTCGCCGGAACGGTGGCTCACGATGCAGGCGTAACCAGCCTCCTTGGCGGTCTCGATGGCCTCGAGCGACTCGGTGAGTGTGCCGATCTGGTTGACCTTGACCAGGATCGCGTTGGCGGCGCCCAGCTCGATGCCCTTCTTGAGGCGCTCGGTGTTAGTGACGAACAGGTCGTCACCCACCAGCTGCACCTTGTTGCCAATGCGGCGGGTAAGCTCGACCCATCCGCCCCAGTCCTCCTCGGCCATGCCGTCCTCGATGGAGATGATGGGATAGGTGTCGACGAGCTTCTCCCAGTAATCGACCATCTGAGCGCTCGTATACTCAACGCCCTCGCCCTTGAGCTCGTACATGCCGGTCTCGGCGTTGTAGAACTCGGTCGAGGCCGGGTCCATGGCGTACATGAAGTCGACGCCGGGCTTAAAGCCGGCCTTCTCCACGGCCTTGGTGATGTACTCGAACGGCTCGGCATTGGTCTTGAGGTTGGGCGCAAAGCCGCCCTCGTCGCCCACGCCGCCGCCCAGGCCGGCCTCGTGCAGCACGCCCTTGAGGGTGTGGTAGACCTCGGCGCACCAACGCAGGCCCTCGGCAAAGCTCGGGGCGCCCACCGGCATGATCATGAACTCCTGGAAGTCGACGTTATTGTCGGCATGCACACCGCCGTTGAGGATGTTCATCATGGGCGTGGGCAGCAGGTGGGCATTGACGCCGCCCAGATACTGGTACAGCGACAGGCCCGCCGACTCGGCAGCGGCGCGGGCGACGGCCAGCGACACGCCCAGGATGGCGTTGGCACCGAGCTTGGTCTTGTTGGGGGTACCGTCCGCGGCAATCAGCGCGGCATCGACGGCGCGCTGGTCGAAGGCGTCGAGGCCCACGACGGCGTTAGCGCACTCGTTGTTGACATGCTCGACGGCCTGCGAAACGCCCTTGCCCAGGTAGCGGCCCTTGTCGCCATCGCGCAGCTCGCAGGCCTCAAAGGCGCCGGTCGAAGCACCCGAAGGCACCATTGCACGGCCAAAGCAGCCGTCCTCGAGCACGACCTCGACCTCGACGGTGGGATTGCCGCGGCTGTCGAGCACCTCGCGACCGTAGACGTCCAAAATATCGCTCATGTTGTCTCCCTCTCACTTGGAAACGTAGTGGATGCAAGCGACCGGCTGACCGTGCACCATCGGTGCGTCTCCGTAAGTTAGCCATGTCGCACTTTTTGCATTATGCCCTAAGTTAGCCGAGGGATACACTTGATTTTCGAAAAATTTAGCGGGAACGATGAGGCGTGTCAGCCCGTCGTTCCCGCAGTCTTACTCCCCTGCCTTTGCTGCGTCCCACAGGTCGTTGAGGCCGTGGGTCGAAAGCTCGGCAAGATCCACGTGAGCATCGGCCGCCATCTGCTCCATCGCGGCCCAGCGACGGCGGAACTTTGCCGTGCTGGCACGAAGGGCGCTCTCGGCGTCAATCCCCTCTTTGCGCGCAACGTTGACCAGGGCAAAGAGCAGATCGCCAAACTCCATCTCGCGCTCGGGCGAGCCAGGGGCCTCGGCCTCAAACTCGGCACGTTCCTCGGCGACCTCGTCCCACACGTCCTGGACCGTCTCCCACTCAAAGCCCACGGCAGCTGCCTTGCGCGACACCTTCTGCGCCTGCATCAGCGCCGGCAGATGCGTGGGCACACCATCGAGCAGACCCTCGGGCGCGGCCTCGCCTGCCGTCACGGCCTTGTCCTTGGCGGCCTTCTCGGCAAGCTTGACCTCGTCCCAAATCTTGAGTACCTCGTCGGAGTTGTCGGCATCCGCATCGCCAAACACGTGTGGGTGGCGGCGGATGAGCTTGGCGTCGATATCGCGTGCCACGTCGGCCAGCGTAAACTCGCCGGCGTCCGCCGCGATCTGCGCATGCAGCACGACCTGCATGAGCACGTCGCCCAGCTCCTCGCGTAGGTGAACCGCGTCGTCCGCCTCGATGCAGTCGAGTGCCTCGTAGGCCTCCTCGATCATGTTCTTGCCGATGCTGCGGTGCGTCTGCTCACGGTCCCACGGGCAGCCATCGGGCTGACGCAGTCGCCAGATGGTCTGCACCAGATGCTGCAGCTCGGTCGACGCGTCTACCAGCGTGGACAGATCGCGCGAGCCCTCGGCATTTTGCTGAGCCATGTGCTGCGCCATGGTTATTCCTCCTCCAGGATCACATGGCGGAACGCGCCGCCCTCGTAGATGCCGTAGCTGTGCGTGCCGTCTTTGGGAATGCTCACGCTACCGGGGTTGAAGAGCCACAGGCCCGGGTGCGCGGCGCTTTCCTCGTTGACCTTGATGTGCGTGTGACCGTAGACGAGCGCGGAGCCCTCGGGCAGCGCGGGCGCGTGGTCGACGCTGTTGTGCATGCCGGCGCCAAAGACATGGCCGTGCGTCAGGAACAGCTCGCGGCCGGTCTCGTCGAACAGCGTGGCGTAGTCGGCCATGACGGGGAAGTCGAGCACCATCTGGTCGACCTCGGCGTCGCAGTTGCCGCGCACCGCGATGATGCGGTCGGCCAGGGCGTTGAGCAGCGGGATAACGCGCTTGGGAGCGTAATCGCGTGGCAGGTCGTTGCGTGGACCGTGGTAGAGCAGGTCGCCCAGCAGCACGACGCGGTCAGGCTGCTCGGACTCGATGGCGGCGCAGAGGCGCTCGGCCCAGTATGCCGAGCCGTGGATGTCGGAGGCGATGAGGTATTTCATGGGGAGATCCTTTCGAATGGGGTTGATATGGCTAGGCGCAGGATGTCGCCACCAGCCGCGTTATTCAAATCGCAGTGCCGCGCTCTGGGCCGCCCGCATCACGCGCTGGAGCGGCACATTATGCTCGCGAGCGAGACGGGCGCAGTCCTCGTACTCGGGCGCTGCACGCTCGCTGCCGTCGGGCAGGGTGGCCACTTTAACGGACACCTCGCCCCATGGCGTCGTTACGCGCTCAAAGCGGCGTGGCAGGCAAACGCGCTCCATGACCTGGCGACGAATGCCGTTGGTCGTGGTTTCCAAAAAGATAATCGTCTGCAGGCGCTCGATATCCTCGTGAGCACAGATTACCTGTAGCTGCCAGCTGGGGCGGCCTTTCTTGCAATAGAGGGGCAGCCAATGCACCTCGCGCGCACCCGCCCCGCGCAGACGGTCGGCGGCGTAGGCGAGCACCTCGGGCGACGCATCGTCGATGTCGCATTCCAGCTTGACGATGGTCTCGGGCGCATCGGTCTCGCGAGACAGCGGAGACGTGCTATCGCATTGCATACGGTCCGGATCCTTTCCGCGCGGGCTCGTTTTGTCCACCCAAACGCTAACACATCGCGGGCGGCGCGAATGTGGCGGAGCGCGATGAACGCGATTTTCCCTGGCCGCAAGAAACCGACACTCCAGCGCGCTCATCGCAGCGGGGATCGCGCCGTTACAATGGAGCGGATTCGCTTGACGCTAAGGAGCCGCCATGTCTGCCTGCCCGCTGATCGATTGCCACACCCACACCTCGTTTTCGGATGGCCATGCCTCGTTTGAGGACAACGTCTGCACTGCTGCCGCCGCCGGCTGCCGCGTCATGGTCTCGACTGACCATCTCACCCTGCCCGCCAGCATGGACGCCAACTGCGAAATGCAGGTTGTCGAGGGCGACTTACCGGCACATCGCCTGGCATTTGAGGACGCCCGCAAGCTCGCCGCGCAGATCGCGCCGGAACTCGAGCTTATCTATGGCTTTGAATGCGACTGGTACGAAGGTTGCGAGCCTTTGGTTGAGCGCTGGTCCGCGGGTGCCATAGTGCGCTTGGGCAGCGTGCACTGGATCGGCAACCCCGGCGATATCATGGCCGGTGCCGCGGGTACGGCGGGAACGGAAAACGTCGCGCGCCCCGATACGCCCGACTCACGCTGCGGCTGGATCGACGACGACACCAACCTGCATGTTTGGGAAAACTTAGGCGTGCGCGGCGTGTGGGAGCGCTACGTCGACGACTGGTGCCATGCTTGCGAAAGCTCACTCAACTTTGATGTGATGGCTCACCCCGACCTGGTCATGCGTTTTTCGAAGGAAGGCTTTGCGCCCGATTTTGACCCGGCGCCGTTTTGGGAGCAGATGGCCGAATGCGCCCACGATACGGGTCGCCGCATTGAGGTCTCGACGGCCGCATCGCGCAAGGGCCTCGACGACTATTACCCCTCGACGGGGCTGTTGCGTTGCTTCGCCCACGCCGAGGTACCCATCGCCTTTGGCTCGGACGCGCACCGCGCCTGCGACATCTGCTGGAATATCCGCGAAGCGCAAGCCCACGCCTACGACTGCGGCTATCGAACCTTCGACATCCCCCACCCTACCGGCGAATGGGAGTCCACGCCCCTCGCCTAAGACTAGTGACGGCGGGCGTTGAGTTCGCCGGCCAGTTCGTCGAGGGTGATGCCGTAGCGCTCGAGCGTCACGAGCAGGTGGTAGATCAGGTCGCCAGCCTCGTAGCGGATGTGATCGTGATCGTTATCCTTGCAGGCCATGATCACCTCGCTCGCCTCCTCGGCAAGCTTCTTGAGCAGCTCGTCCTCGACGTCGGTCAGCAGACGCGCGGTATAGCTCTCCTGCGGCGATGCATCACGACGACCGTGAATCACCTCGGCCAGACTTGTCAGCGTCTCTCCGATATTTCCATCCTGAACGTTTGCGGTGCGCACACCCATAGTTCAATCCTTTCTGGTGGCCGAGCGTCTAATCGAGCGCCCGCCCTACGCGAGTTTCTTAAAGAAGCAGGTACGGTTGCCGGTATGGCAGGCCGGACCCGGCGAGTCGACCTTGACCAGCAGCGTATCGCTATCGCAGTCGGCCCAGAGCTCCTTGACCTCCTGCATATTGCCGCTCGTCGCGCCCTTGTTCCAGAGCTCCTGACGGCTACGGCTCCAAAACCACGTGGTACCGGTCTTGAGCGTCAGCCCCACCGATTCCTCGTTCATCCAAGCAACCATAAGCACCTCGCCGGTGTCATACTGCTGAACCACACAAGGAATCAGCCCCTTGGCGTCGTATGTAAGCTTTGAAGGATCGGCTATCTCTTCCATTTCACTCCCCAAATTCAAACTTCGCAGGTCGGCGAGGGTTGTCCAGGTGCCCGAGATTCCGAGCGACAAGCCCGACGACGTGTACTTAAGTACGCGAGGAGGGTTGGAGCCGGAAGGTCGGGTGCCTGGGCAAGCCGCAGCATTAGAAGTCCAGCCTCACAGGAATACCTTGAGAGGCCATATACTCTTTGACTTCGCGAATGCTGAAGGTTCCAAAGTGAAAGACGCTCGCCGCCAGCACGGCATCGGCCTCGCCCTCAATCACACCCTCGGCAAAATGCTCGAGCGTACCCACACCGCCGCTCGCGATGACGGGAATCGGCACCGCACGCGCCACGGCGCGGGTGAGCGCCAGGTCAAAGCCGGACTTGGTGCCGTCGCGATCCATACTGGTCAGCAAGATCTCGCCGGCGCCGCGACGAGCCGCTTCCTCGGCCCACGCCACCGCGTCGATACCCGTGGCGTTGCGGCCGCCCGCCGTGAAGACCTCCCACTTGTCGGCACCCGGCTCTCCGGGCAAACCGACGCGCTTGGCATCGATCGCCACGACCACGGCCTGACTGCCAAAAGCCGCGGCAGCCTGGCTAATCAGCGACGGGTCACGCACGGCCGCCGAGTTGAGCGACACCTTGTCGGCACCGGCGGCAACCATGGTCCGCATGCCCACCAAGTCGCGAAAGCCGCCGCCCACGGTATAGGGAATGGCGAGCTCCTCGGCCGCATGCGCCGCCATCTCGATGGTCGTCACACGGTTGTCACTCGTCGCGGTAATGTCCAAAAATACGACCTCGTCCGCACCTTCGCGGTCGTAGGCGCGCGCCAGCTCCACCGGATCGCCCGCATCGCGTAAGCTCACAAAGTTGACGCCCTTGACCACACGGCCGTCCTTGACGTCCAGGCAGGGAATCACACGTTTGGTAAGCATGGACTACTCCTCCCCTCGGGCGGCGGCCAGCGCCTGTACCAGCGTAAAGTTGCCCTCGTAGAGCGCGCAACCGGTAATAGCACCTTCAATCGCGCCCTCTTCCACTGCGGCCAGCGCACGGATGTCGTCGAGCGTCGAGATGCCACCCGATGCCACGACGGGAAAGCCCGCGACCTCGGCCACATGGCGATACGCCGCCACATCGATGCCCGTCTGCATGCCGTCACGCGCGATGTCGGTGTAGACCAGGTGCTTAAAACCCAGCTCGGTGAGCTGTGCCACGGCATCGTCGAGTGCCACGCCCGCGCCATCACGCCAGCCGTTCACCTTGACCTGGCCGTCGTATGCGGCAATGTCGGCCACCAACAGCTCGCCAAAACCTTTGGCTGCCACCTCGGCAAAACCCGGCTCGGTCACCAGCACGGTGCCCAGCGCAATGCGGCGCGCACCGTAGCCGGCCAACTCGTCGATGCGCGCGAGCGAGCGGACGCCGCCGCCCACGTCCACGGACAGACCGTTGACGCCGCAGATGGCCTTAATCGCCGCCGAGTTGGCAGCGCATGTGTCCTCGTCCTCGCCAAAGGCAGCGGACAGGTCGACGACGTGCACCCAGCTTGCGCCCTGCTCGGCAAACGAGCGAGCAACGGCCACGGGGTCGTCGGAATATACCTTGCAGCGGCTGCGGTCGCCACGCTCCAGGCGCACGACCTTGCCGCCGATCAGATCGATTGCGGGAAACAGGATCATCGGCCAGCCTCCTCGACGATGTTGACGAAGTTCTTAAGGATGCGCTGACCCAGCGCGGAGGATTTCTCGGGATGGAACTGGCAGCCCCACACGTTGCCATGGCGCACGATGCACGGGAAGCTCCGCGTATAGTGCGTGCGCGCCAGCACATCGGCGGCATCGGCGTCGTCGGCCACCGCGTAGCTGTGGGTAAAGTACATGTTGGCACCCTCGGCAAAACCAGCAAGCAGCGGATCGGCCGCGCCGGCGGGCGTCATGTGCACCTGGTCCCAGCCCACGTGCGGCACCTTCAGGCGGCTCGACTCCAAGCGTGTGCACGAGCCGCGCATAATACCCAGGCCATCGACCCAGGGACCGCCAGCCTGCTCGGAGGCATCGTCGTCCGCGTCCGCGCCTTCGTCCGCCGGCACGCCCTCGTTGCCGCGCTCAAAAAATAGCTGAAGGCCCAGGCAGATGCCGAGCAGCGGAGTTCCGGCGGCAACGGCGTCGAGCACGGCCGCCGCCTCGCCGCTTTGGCGCATAAAGACAATCGCGTCATAGAACGCGCCCACGCCCGGGATGACCAGGCCGTCGGCGTTGCGGATCTGCTCCGGATCGTCCGACGTGCAGGCGGCGGCACCGGCGCGCGCAAGCCCGCGCACAACGCTCGACAAGTTGCCCTTGTGGTAGTCGACCACCACAATCTTCGGTTCGCCCACGCGACCCTCCCTTATCTCCTTCAAAACCTGCCAAAATAAACCTGTCCCTTTTTTGGCAGGTTACAGCGATCCCTTGGTGCTGGGGATGCCCTGCACGCGGGGATCGAGCTCGCAGGCGCGACGCATCGTGCGGCCCACGGCCTTAAAGGCGGCCTCGATAATGTGATGCGAGTTGCCGCCCGCCAGCTCGCGCACGTGCAGCGTGAGCCTGGCATCGCGCGCAAAGGCATAGAAGAACTCGACGGCCAGCTCGGTATCGAAGCTGCCCACGCGCTCGGTCGGCACGGGCAGCTCGCAGTAGGCCTGCCCGCGGCCCGAAATATCAACAGCAGCCATCACGAGCGTCTCGTCCATGGCGATCGCCGCGTCGGCAAAGCGCGTAATGCCCGCCTTGTCGCCCAGCGCCTGGCAAAACGCCTCGCCCAGCACAATACCCGTGTCCTCGACGGTGTGGTGCGCATCGACCTCCACGTCGCCCACCGCGTGCACCGTCAGATCGAACAGACCATGGCGGCCAAAAGCGTTGAGCATGTGGTCGAAAAACGGCACGCCGGTCGAGATATCGCACACGCCAGATCCGTCCAAGTCGAGCTTTACGACAATGTCGGTCTCGCCCGTCTTGCGGGTTACCTCAGCATAGCGGTCCATCTACATCTCCTCCTTCACCAGCGTGGCAAACGCGGCCAGCACCTCGTCGTTTTCCTGCGGGGTACCCACGGTAATACGTAGGCAGTCCGCGAGCCCCGGCGCATAGCTAAAGTCGCGCACCAAAATCGAATACTCGTCGCGCAGACGCTCGCGCACGTGCGTGGCATGCGGCGTGCGCACGAGCACAAAGTTCGCCGCGCTCGGCCACGCCTCCACGGGCAGACCCTCGGCAGCCATTGCGTGCAGGGTACACAGTTCGCGCTCGCGCTCGGATGCAACCTGTGCCACCACGGGCGCGTACGCGTCGCGGGCACGCACGCAGGCAAGCGCGGCGGCCTGGCTCAGCACGTTAACCGAATAGATCTGGCGAATCGCCGCGAACACGTCGATGACCTCGGGCGCCGCAATCACATAGCCCAGACGCGTGCCGGCGGCGCCAAACGCCTTGGACAGCGTGTGCAAAATCACCAGGTTGGGATGCTCGGCGATAAGGCCTTGCACCGTGGTGGCCGCGCCAAACGAATCGTCCGCAAACTCAACGTAGGCCTCGTCGACCATTACCATGCCGGGGCACGCATCGCACAGGGCCGCGACAAAGTCGAGCGGCGTCACATCGCCCGTGGGGTTATTGGGCGAGGTCACGATCGCCAGATTGCACTCGGGCGCCGCTGCGAGCACAGCCGCTTGGTCGAGCTCAAAGGTCGCCGGGTCGCGCCACACGTCGCGCACCTCGGTCTGGCACAGCGACGCAAAGAACGCATACTCGCTAAAGCACGGTGGACAGTTGAGCAGGGTCCGCCCCGCGCCGCCAAACGCCAGCAGGTAGTTATAGAGCAGCTCGTCTCCGCCGTTGCCCACGCAGATGTTCTCGCGCGTCACGCCATGCCAAGTGGCAAGCTCGTCGCGCAGCTCGTTGGACATGGGATCGGGATAGCGGTTGAGCGGTGTGGCAGCCAAGGCCGCGTCGATCGCCTCGCGCACGCCAGCGGGCACGGGATAGGTGTTCTCGTTGGCCGAAAGATTGATGCGCGTGGGCGTAAAGTTGGGATCGTAGGGCTCAATACCGGCCAAGTAGGGCTGGACGAGCTCCTTCATGCGCGGCGTGAGTTCGGCCATGTTAAGCCTCCTCGCCGGTCGCGCCAGCGCCATCCGAGCCTGCAGCCGCCAGGTCCACGCCCTCGGCGACCGTCGCGGTCGTATCACCCGGCCAGGCGACCTTGGTCAGGTCGGCCGCAGCCAGCGACGCAGCGCTCACGGCATCCTCGCCCTGCTCCAACACGCGGCGACGCAAAGCGGCGGAAAGCGCGTGCGCCCACAGGCCCTCGGCCTCGGCCAGGCGCTGCGTCGCGGGAGCGTCCGAGAGCAGGCCCTCGGGCGTATAGCAAATGACGCTCGAGCGCTTGACGAACTCTTCGACCGAAAGCGGGTTGGAGAACATGGCCGTGCCGCCGGTCGGCAGCGTGTGGTTGGGGCCGGCAACATAATCGCCGAGCGGCTCGGAGCTCCAAGCGCCCACAAAGATGGCGCCGGCGTTGCGAATGCCGCCGAGCAGGCCCATCGCATCCTTACAGTGCAGCTCAAGGTGCTCGGGCGCCACGGTGTTCACCGCCTCGACAGCGGCAGCCATATCGGCGGCCACCACGATGGTGCCCTCGTTATCGAGCGAGGCACGCGTGATCTCGGCACGCGGGGACTGCGCCACCAGAATATCGATACCCGCCTCGACCTCGCGCGCAAACTGCTCGTCGCAGGTCACCAAATAGCAGGCTGCCAGCGGATCGTGCTCGGCCTGAGCCATCAGGTCTGCCGCGACCACCATGGGCTTGGCCGTAGCATCGGCCAGCACGCAGACCTCGGACGGGCCGGCGACCATGTCGATTCCCACATCGCCCGAGACAATCTGCTTGGCCGCCGCAACAAAGGCGTTACCCGGGCCGGTGATTTTGTCGACGCGCGGAATGGTCTCGGTACCGTATGCCAGCGCGGCCACGGCCTGGGCGCCGCCCACCATATAAATTTCGTCCACGCCGCCGAGCTTTGCCGCGGCGAGCGTGTAGGGGCTGATCAGGCCGTCTTTTTGCGGCGGGGTCACCATAACCACGCGCTTAACGCCGGCGACCTTGGCGGGAATGGCATTCATAAGCACCGTGGAGGGATACTGTGCGCGACCGCCCGGCACGTAGATGCCGGCCGCCGCGAGCGGGGTCACTTTAACGCCGAGCATCGTGCCGTCCGGGCGCGTGGTAAACCAGCTCTGCTCGACCTCGCGCTGGTGGAACTCGCGAATCTGGCGCGCGGCCTTCTCGAGCGCGGCGACAAAGGCCGGATCGAGGCCTTCGAGCGCGGCATCGACCTGCTCTTGCGGCAGACGGAAGCTCTGCAGCTCGACACCGTCAAAACGCTGACAGTAATCGCGCACCGCGGCATCGCCGTTGGCGCGCACGTTAGCCACGATATCGCGGGCGGCGTCGACGATGCTTTGCGGCAGCACACCCTTGCGGTTGAGCTGGTTGGTAACGAGGCGCTCACCGGGAGCAAGCTTGATGGTCTTCATATCGGAATCCCCTATCGGTCGAGGTTGAGTTCGAAAAACGAGAGGCCGGGCGGCGGCGCCAATCGGCCCGCAGCCCAGACGTTGGGACGCCCGTGCGTGCTCGCGCTATTGTGCCGAGCCCGCAACGGGCTCAAAATGCTTGTCCTTCACGGCCGCTGCCAAGCGATCTGCCAGATTACGCACGCGCGGATCCAGGCGCGCAGCACCCGGGTTGACGAAGAAGCGGGCCGTACAGTCCATAATGCGACCGGTGATGACCAGGTCGTTGTCGCGCAGCGTGGCGCCCGTGGCAGTAATATCCACGATGCGATCAGTCATGCCGACGATGGGGCCCAACTCGATGTTGCCGTGCAGCGAAACAATGTCGGCGTTCACGCCGCGCTCGGCATACCATGCACCCGCGATGCGCGGATACTTGGTTGCCACGCGAAGCGAACCGCGGCGGGCATAGTTGCACTCGGCCTGGCCGGCGCGCCACGCGGGCTCCGCCTCAATAAACGTGCACAGGCCGTAGCCCAGATCGACCAGCTGCAGCAGGTTGAGGTCTGCCTCGATAAGCGAGTCCCAACCGCAGATGCCGCAATCGGCACCACCGCAGCCCACAAAGGCAGGCGCATCGCTGGGACGCACGATGACAAACTCGATATCGCCGACCGTGCCCTCGCCGGCACGCGTGTCGCGACCGCGCACAATGAGGTGACGGCCGGGGTCGCGCAGCTCAGAGACGTCCAGACCCGCGGCCTCGAGCACGTCGAGCGTGTCGGCCTTAAGCGAGCCCTTGGGCACGGCAATGCGCAGCGGGCCCTCGGCGCCACGGCCCGCGGCGTGATCGCCGTCGAAAGCGGCATCCTCGGCCGAGGTGCGCGCGGCCTCCAGACGCTCGAGCGAAAAGGCGAAGCCCGCCGCCGGCACCTCGATGCCATCGCCAAATGCACCGGTAAAGATGGAGTCGTAGCGTCCGCCCGAACCGACCGGATCGGGCAGGCCGCCGGCATAGGCCTTAAAGACCAGGCCCGTGTAGTAATCAAACGAGTTCATGATGGAGAAGTCGAACGACAGTACCTGAGCGTCCTCGGGAGCCAGGCCCTCGACCAGGGCACGGAGTTCGCGCGTCAGCGGCGCGGCGATACCGGCGGCCTCCAGCAGCGCGTCCACGCGGTCGAGCACCTCGGCACCACCGTGCAGACGCGGTAGCTCGCTAATGGCGGCCTTGACGGCATCGGACTCGGCGCTTGCAGCCACGCGGGCATCGAGGCCCACAAAGTCGTTGGCGTGCACACAGCGCAGGGCCTCGGCAGCCAGCTGGCGATTCTCGCATGCCGCGAGCAATTCCTTAAAAGGACGCACGCTACCTGCGATAATGCGCGCATCGGTAAGCGCCAGCTCGCGCACGGCCTCGGCCACGAGCGAGACAATCTCAACATCGCCCGCGGTATCGCCCGCACCGATAAGCTCAAAGCCCAGCTGTGTAAACTGGCGCGAGCCACCGGCATTGCGCTGACACTCGCGAACCACCGGCGCCTCGTAGCGAAGGCGCAGGGGCAGGTCGGCCGCGCACATGCGGGTTGAAACCAGGCGCACGATCGGCAGCGTGTTGTCGGGACGGACCACCAGCAGGCGACCGTCATCATCAAAGAGCTTAAACGGCGTGTCCGCAATGCGGCCGCCCTCCTCAAGCGAACCCTTGTCCTCGAGCAGCGGCGTCTCGACCGGAAGGTAATGATGCTCCCTAAAGCAGCCCTTCACCGTACATGCGATCTCTTCGCGCGCCTGAGCCTCCTCGGGCAATATGTCCCGGAATCCCCACGGTGTGGCCGTCATCTGGTGAGCCTCCTCATGCTGTGTTTCGTATGGAACAGAAGACCGGCATAGCTCCGCCGGTCTTCTGGGTACTTTAGCATACTAGAGTGTTTGCGGGGAGAATCGTCCTCCTCGGCTCATAGCGTATTCATTTGGAAACATAGGGGAAAGCGTGTCCCGCCCGCCAGCCAAAAACTGGGATGCGGTTTCCGGTTGAGGTCCTCAGCGGAAAGTGTGTCCCATTCTGAGCGCCTGTTCTGGGACGTGCTTTCCGCCAGAAGCCTCAAGCGGAAAGCACGTCCCGTTTCTCAAAAAGCGTCAAACGCCAACTCGGCGCCCTGTCCCACTTAGGCGCCAATCGCGCGTCGGTACTCCGCCATAACCTGAGCGTCGGCTGCCGCGGGATTGGCGAAATAGCGCCAATCATAGGTCTCGGCCGAAACAACTCCGCGATAGCCGCGCGACGCCAGCCTATCTAGGTCGGCGCGCATATCGCGGTCGCCGTCACCCCAGGCAAGATGCGTCGTGCCATCTGCCGCAACATCGACAAAATGCACGTGGGCGACATCATCGCCAAGCAGATCGAAATAATCGTCGATGGTATCCCCCGCCACCGCCATAGCGCCCAAATCCAGACATGCCTTAAGTGCCGGATGATCAACTGCCTCGATCATGCGCTTCGTATCGGCCGCCGAGTTCACGATCATCGACTCAACCGGCTGTAGGGCCTCGAGCACCAGTCGCACGCCGCACTCTCCCGCATGCTCGGCAATCGCACGCAGCATCGAGGCGCTGCGACCCCACGCGTCCTCGATCGGCTCGTTCAAAAATGCCCAGCCGCTCGAGACCATGACCTGCTCGGCTCCAAGTTCCGCCGCGATATCTACAACGTTCTTAAAGTACGCGAGCGTGCGGGCACGCGCCTCATTTCCGCGCGCCGCGATATTCCACGGCTTGGGGTTGTTCTGTTCGGGACAAAGCCCCACAATCCGAACCCCATACCGCTGTGATAGCTCCCGCACCTGCTCGAGCGAATCGTATCCATGGCAATCGACATACAGATGCATCGCCCCGGTCCAAAGCTCGCAACACGTGTAGCCCGAAGCCGACGCCGAAGAAAAGAATTCCTCAAGGTCAAAATAACGATGGCTGATATTTATGACGGCAAGCTGCGGATAGCTCATAATTACTCTCCAACCCAAGCGAGGCCCCGTTCC
>CALKBB010000151.1 GCA_937989795.1 uncultured Collinsella sp.
CTTTCTTCCTCTTCCGGTTCTTTATTACTAAGTTCGATATCAAGACGCCCGGTCGAGATGATGGTGACGATATTGAGTTGATCAACAGCAGAGCTGAGTTCGAGGCAAAGGCCGCTGAGGCAAAGGGCGAGTCTGGTAGCACTCCCGAGAAGGCAGTCCAGGGCCGTGCGACCAAGGACAGCGCGCTTGCTGTTGGCATTGTCGAAGCGCTTGGTGGAGCCGACAACATTGATGATCTTGACAACTGCATCTCACGTCTTCGCGTGATTGTCAAGGATGGTTCTAAGGTTGCAGATGACGAGGTGTTCACCAAGAATCTTGAAGCTATGGGCGTTATCCGCCTGAGCGACAAGGCGATCCAGGTCATTTACGGTCCTCGTGTCGGCGAAGTCGCTTCTGAGGTGCACGAAGTTCTCGGTGACGAGTAAAACGCGCAAGTGGTTTGCAATTGCATAGCGCAATTCCAGGGCTTGGCTTCCTATCGCATGATTTAGGGGGCCAAGCCTTCTTGTTTTAGATTGTCAAGGCAGATGCTCAATAGTTCTTCGAATGCGAGAATACAACTTCCGGTAAAGCAGTTAGGCTTAACGTTCTTAAGATCCATTGGGTGATCGTCATGTATCGTAAAGATCGCGTCTGCCGTCTTGGCGAGCTCGCTGTCTTCGTTGCCGGTAAACGCGAGAGTCGTAATGCCCGCGTCGTGGCATGCCCTTGCGGTTTCCAGGATGGCTTCTGTCTGGCCCGATTTGGATATGAGCATCATGCAGCTGAGCGTATTTCGGTTGGATTCGACAAACTGATCGGTTTCTAGGAAGTCCTGTATGACGGCCAAAAAGCCAAGTCCAACGAGCTTGGTCGCCATGTACTGCGCAACGATGCGTGAGAAGCCCTCTCCGTTTACTCCGATCATTCTGTTGCGATGCAGTGCGGCGATGAATGCGTCTACATCTCCGGTGTGGCATACGAAGTGGACGCTACTGTCTTTGAGTGATTGATTCATTTCGCGGGAGACATGCTGAAGGTGCTTGAGATCGTACATCATTTCGCGGTAGCCACGGTAGCCGAGCTTTTTCGAAAGCCTGATGACTGTCGTCATGCTGGTAAAGCATGCCATGGCGACGGGTTTTATGCCAACATCATCGAGGGTATCGATATTGTTGAGCAGGTATTCGAGTACGCTTTGCTCGGTTTCGGATAGCTTTGCGGCTGAGTAGAGCTTGGAAATCTGCTTTTTATCAACCATCGGTGCCCCTTCCCGCCGGACGTGTGTGGCCGCTTCCGTTGCGTAAATAATAACTCCTTGGGGAATTCCTTTCCCGCCTTGCAGCCGGGGCGGAAAGCGGCCCTCCATGCTGGATACAATATCCAAACACAGGCGAACCATGCAATATTGAATGTGCTATTGGGGGTTTCGATATGAAACTTACGGTCATAGGTGGCGGTGGCGTCCGCTCCATGTTTTTGGCAAAGAGCATAGCCCAGCAGGCGTCATCGCTTGGGATCGACGAACTTGTGTTTATGGACAATGATCCCGAGAAGCTGCGCATCTA
>CALKBB010000152.1 GCA_937989795.1 uncultured Collinsella sp.
TGTGCGCCAGACAGGCGATGGTATTCGCGTATCTCCGTCGGCACTCAATAAGAAGAAGCATCCCAAGTCGCAGTAGGGCAGTCGTGCGTTCTTCATGATGCAGGGCATATTTGTGCTGTATGGGGGATAATCCTCTTACGTAGATTATCTCTCATCTGTTGATGAATGCTTGCATATCGAAGGGACACGCCCATGGCAACCAGCAAACCGCGTCTTGATCGTCGCATCATTCGCAGCCGTAATGCCATCCTTTCCGCTTTCGAGCGCCTGCTCATGGAAAAGCCGCTGGCAGACATTACGGTGAGTGCCATCGCGCGCGAGGCCAATGTCGACCGCAAGACCTTTTACGTTCACTTTGGTACGGTTGACGGCCTGCTCGATGCCATTGCCGTCGACGTGGTGGAGATGATTGTCGACTCGGTCGAGAAAACGCTTGCTTCTATGGACGGTGACACCAGCGAGCGCGCTCTTGGCGCGGCGGCGACCTTCTTTAAAACCGTTAATGAGGCACTGTGCAACAACTTAGTGCTCAATCGTCAGCTGATCGAGAATATTCCGCTCGATGATTTCATGGCTCGTCTTCGTGCGCCGCTCGAACATGAGATTGCCGAGCGCGATCTGCTGCCCCAAGGTCTCAAGGACGAGATGTTCGACTACTATCTGGCGTTTTTGCTGTCGGGTATTATCGGTATCTATCGCACGTGGGCGCTGTCTGACGGCTCGGTTCCTATCGAGCGCGTCTCTGAGGTCGCCAACGATCTGACTCTCAATGGTCTGTCGAGTCTGGAATCTCGCTTGGATTAGGCCTAGTTGGGCTCGTCGGCGTGGAAATTCCTGTTCCTGAGGTTCTCCGGCGCCTTGGAGACCTTGCCGGCGTAGGAGCTGTAGCCTGAGGATCCTTAAAAGAAAGTCCAGTTTATCCTTCCCACTCCAATTTTGGAATCCTCCGATGCGCCTTCGCACGCTCGCATGACCTCGATACCATGCGAGCGTGCGAACTCGACGAGCTCTGCGTTGCGGGCGTTTATGGTGCCGAAGGCGGCGGGGCACACGATAAGGCGCGCGCAGTGGACGAGGAGCTCTTTGGCGCGGGCTATAGTTTTATCCCCTATCGGCTCGAAGGCGCGCTCGGCCACGCATTCCGCTGCCAGGTCGCGCGCGAGCTCGCAGTCGATGTCCCCTTCGTGCAGAACGCCCGCGTAGAACGCCTTGCCCTGCCGGATGAGCTGGCGAAACACAGCCGACCCCGTACCTGCGCCGGCGATGACGAACGTGTGCGCATCGCCGTGCGGGCGCCCAATTTCCACGCTGCCGAAGCGCTCGTTGAAGGTGCCATGTTGAAGGCCGTAGAGCTCGCCAATCGTCTCGCGCGTGAATATGTCCTCGGGTGCACCGGCGCGGAAGACCCGGCCGTCCTTCACGCAAATCACCTTGTCAGCGCTTTTCTGCGCGAGCTCAAGTTCATGGATGGACATGATGACAGCCACATTCCGCGATTTCGCAAGGTGGCGAAGTATTCGCAGCAGGTCGATCTGGTAGCGGATATCGAGATACGACGTGGGCTCGTCGAGCACGAGCACACGCGGATCCTGCGCGATGGCGCGTGCGAGCATGACGCGCTGGCGCTGCCCATCGCTTATCTGCATGAAGTCGCGCTCGGCGAGCTCTTCCACATGCGCGGTTTTCACGGCCTCGTCGACCCGGCTATGGTCGTCGGGCGAGAGTGTGCCCATTCGCCCGGTGTAGGGATGCCTTCCCGCCTCTACGATATCGCGGCAGGTGAGGAGCTCGGTCCGGGGTCGATCTGTCAGCATAACGGCAAGGTTCCTTGCGAACTCCGCCGTCTTCCATCGGGAAATCTCCCGCCCGTCGAGCTCGACGGCGCCGGCAAGCGGTGCCAGATGGCGTGTGATGGTTTTCAAGATGGTTGACTTGCCCGAGCCGTTCGGCCCGATGAGCGCCACGACGTCGCCCGCGCGAAC
The DNA here is from genome assembly GCA_937989795.1 of uncultured Collinsella sp. GTDB lineage: Bacteria > Actinomycetota > Coriobacteriia > Coriobacteriales > Coriobacteriaceae > Collinsella. Next base: position 1,983 of record CALKBB010000152.1, read on the forward strand.
CTCCAGATCGACGCCTTCGACTACGACCTTCTTGTCGTAGCCCGCCGACAGGTCACTTATGCGGAAAAGCGGCGCTCCGTCAGCCTGCGTTTCGACCGGGGTTTCGAGGTTCGACTCCCCTCCGAGCGTTTTGGGCCGCGGCACGAATTCCCCCATCTACCTCACCCGCTTCTTCAACATGAGCGCGATAACCACCGGCGCGCCGAAGATGGCGGTGACGGCGCTGATGGAAAGCTCGACGGGAGAGAACAGTGTGCGCGCGATCAAATCGCAGCCCGCGCAGAAGATGGCGCCTCCCAAGAAGCACGCAGGAATCACACGGATGGGCTTCGATGACTTTAGCGCCGACTTCACGAGATGCGGAACCGCGATGCCTACGAACGACACCGGACCAGCGAACGCGGTCACGCAGGCGGAGAGCATGCTTGCTAGAAGGACGAGCACCACGCGGAAGCGTGCGACGTTCACGCCGACGCTTTTCGCGTAGGCTTCTCCCAGCTGGAAGGCGGAAAGGGGCTTCGATATCGCGAATACGCATGCGCTCACGGTGATCACCACGACTGCGATGACCGCGACGTCGTCCCAGCTCGAACCCGAGAAGCTACCCAAAGACCAGTTGTGCAGGTTCACGATGGACTGGTCGTCGGCGAAGGCGATGAGGAAGTTCGTCGCCGCCGAGCAGATGTATCCCACCATGACGCCCGCCACGATGAGCATGGCCATGGAACTTATACGCCGTGCGATGAGGAGCACGAAGCCGATGGTGATAAGCGATCCCAGAAACGCTGCGGCCACCATGGCCGGCGAGGACATGGCCTGGTTCGCGCCCAGAAGCACGATCATCGTAAGCGCGACGACGAACTTTGCGCCCGAGGAGACGCCCAAGATGAACGGGTCGGCGATGGGGTTGTTGAAAAACGTCTGCAGCAGGAACCCGGAGAGCGAAAGTGCCCCGCCGAGAAGCACGGCTGAAAGCACGCGCGGCAGGCGAATCTCCCAGATGACCTGGCTTTCCATGGAATTGGCCGCGCCGCCCGAAAGGATGCCGGGGATGTGGTCTGCGGGCACGAGCACGCTCCCGATGCACAGGTTGGCCCCGACGAGCACGATGAGGACAACAGCGAGCAGCGCCGTCACGACGCGACACCGCGCGGCGCGCCCCGATTCGTCGTATGTCATGGAAAGCCGGCTTCTCATGACGCTAGCCAAGCTTCCTCAGATAATGGAAGTCGCTCGCGTCATCGCCGGTGAACGCCCCGTGCAGCTCGTCGATAATGTCGGCGGTAGAAGTCATCTGCTGGTACATGTCGGCGTTTGTGACCCAGACGTTGCCGTTCTTTACAGCTTTGAACTGCGACAATAGCGCGTTTTTGCCTACGAAGTCTTTCAAGGTGGCAACCGATTCGTCGATGGTGCCGTTGTAGACGATGATGTCGGCATCCTTCGCCGTCGCGTAGAAGCGCTCCATTTCGAGCGTTACTGACGAACCTGACGTCGACGCCGTCTGCGCGTCATCGAGCGCGTAGCTGCCGCCTGCGAGCTCGATCATCTGCGCCACGTAGTCGCCCCTCCGCCGCGTGACGGCGGCCCCGTTCGAGTTAATGTAGAAATACGCCACGGTTTTACCTGACGACGCGAGCCTCGACGTTTGCTCGACGCGGGCCTTCTGCTCGTTGAACAGGTGCGCGGCCTCGTCTTCCTTGTCGAATAGGACGCCGAAAAGCTTAATCCACTCGACGCGCCCGAGTGCTTCGGGCTCGCTCGACGACTGTTCGGTGAGCACGACGAGCCCGAGCTTCTGCAGCTTTTCCTTCACATCGGGCGTGTGGTTGATCATGGTGTTCTCGATGGCGAGCGTGCAGCCCGAGGCCGATATTCGCTCGTAGTCGGGCGCGCTGTACTTGCCGCCGTAGGCGATCGCCCCACTTTCGAGCGCGCTTTTGAAGCCCGCGACCGAGCAATCGTCGGCCTTCGTGCCCGACATGAGGATATTGTCGTTCGCATCGAGCGCGTCGACCAGGCACATCGTCGCCGACGACACGAGGTACACCTTGTCGGCGGGGCGCCTTATGACCGCGATGTCGGAGCTCAACCCATCAGGTACCTTTGCATTTTGCGGCACCACGAGGAAGCGCTCCCCGTTCGAAATGCAGATAAGCCGCAGGCCGCCTTCGTACTCGTCGACAGTGAAGTGCTCGGCGTATTCAAGCTGAAGCGTCCCCGTTGGCTTCCAGCCGCAGCCCAAATCGGCGTTGTGGAAGTCGGCCGCGGCGTTTGAAGCCGTTCCCGCAGGGGACCCGCCGCTTGCTTCGTCGCCCGATTTCTCCTTCATGGTGGATGAATCGAAGTGGAGCGTGTAGTCGATGGTGTGCGGCGTCGACATGGCGACGGTCTCGGCCGACACGGCGATGTCCTCGTCGAGCGTGACGGGTATCTCGAACGTGGAGTTGCCGCCGTCGTTTACGGGCGCGTAGTCCACGCCGTTGACGGTCATTTTGTCGTAGTTCGAACTCGACCAGGTGATGGTCGCGGTGTAGGTGTCGCCATCCTTCACAATTGTGGTGGGTGAGGCGATGCTTGCGCGCCCTGACCCGCCGGAGAGCGAGACGCTCACAGTGTATTCCTGAGAGCCTGCCGTGCCACCGGTCGCGTTCGGGCTCGCACTGCACCCCGCGAAGGGAAGCGCGAGCAGGGCGACGAGAACGCAGGCGATCGCGCGCACCGCGATACTGCGACGCTTCCTGCTTTCCCCCTTGGGAAGAATCGACCGCATGGCGTTACTTCAGTGCGTCGGCGCGCAGATCGACGCCGGCGGATTCGAACACGAGCGTGCGGTCGTACCACTGCTCTTTTCTAATACTCCACGCGGCGCAGGCGGTGTCCTCGTCGAGCGCTTCAACGGGCACATCGTAGGTGTACTTGCCTTCCTCGTTTTCCACATAGGGGATGAAGTCGGCCTCGCTCGCGGCGGCAGCCTCGCCGCCCGTGCCCATGAAGAGCTTGCCGTAGCCCGTGCCGGAAAGCGTCATCACGCAGTGCATGGAGCCGTTTTCCACGATGAGCTGGGCGTCCACAATCCTGAACATGTTCGAGCTGGAATCTACGGTGATCGGATAGGTGCCGTCGGCCACCTTGTCGGCGGTGATGGGGGCAGCGCTTGCGCCCTCGGGCGCATCGGCCGCCTGTTCGGTCTTTTCCTGGGAATCGGCATCGCTTGCCTTTGCGCTGTCGATTGAATTTCCGCCGCAGCCGGCGAGCGAGAACGCGAAAAGCGCCGCTGACAGGGCGAAGGCGAGGGTTTTCTTCAACATGGAGAGGGTTCCTTTCAATCGCTTCGACCGCCCGCGCCGTGCGGTGGGCGGGCGG
>CALKBB010000153.1 GCA_937989795.1 uncultured Collinsella sp.
GCATGCAGGAGGCCTATTCCGCCCTTTATGAGGTGGTCGAGGGCCCGAGAGGCGTGCGCGAGGTGCTTGCGCCGCAACTCGTCAAGCCCGCCGATGCGCGCCGCTGGCTTGAGGAGGCGAAGGTCGATGCGCTCTGCGGCTCCGCCGCCGGCGTCTATGCCGAGGCGTTCAACCTCCCCGAAGGCTTCCCCGTTCACGAAATTCCCGAAGACATGGTGATGCGCATCGCGCGTCTCGGCCTCGCAGACGAGGCTGAGGGCCGTACGATGATCCCCGCGCTTGCCTCTCCGCTCTATGTGCGCGACCGTGTTGCGCTCACGATGCAGGAGCGTGCGAGGGGAGAGCGCCTGTGACGGACGGACTCCGCTTCAGGTCCGTGAGGCATGGCGACGAGGAGGTCCTCGCCGCCCTCGAGGCGAGGGTGGAGCCGACCCCCTGGACGGTGGGCGACTTCGCCGACGTGCTCAGGAACGGCTGGTTCTGCGACGTGCTCGAGCTCGATGACGGCTCGATCGGCGCGTGGGCCGTCGTGATGCCGGTGCTTGACGAGGCGGAGCTTCTTACGATTGGCGTTCGTCCCGACTTGCAGGGCAGGGGGCTTGGCCGCGCCATGCTCGACAGGATGACGGATGCGATGCGCACCCGGAAGTGCACGCGCTGCCACCTCGAGGTGCGCGAATCGAACGGGCGTATTCCCATGATGGTCCGGGTTTCGTCGAGGAGTTTCTGAACGGCAACGCCTTTGCCGATCTTTCCGGTCGAATCGACAAGACGCTACCTCGGTCGTCGATCTTCGGCATGATGTTCGAGACACAAGAGGACTATGCCATCGTTGAGAGCACCGAGTTCAGCCTGCTGCAGCACAATCCCTTTAGCTGGGTGGTTGATGGTTGCGACTTCGTATACTGTGAGCGCCTGTCCGCCGGTGCTCGATACGTTGATGGCTCCATTCGCGAGATGCTGCTTGCAGTGTCGCCTAGCGAGCGCGAGCGTTTTGTAGATGCGTTGTTCTCCGTGTTTGAGGCTACGGGTGCTGAGCGGTTTGCAGATATCGCAGGAAATCTGCGCGAGAGCCTGCCCGTGATGCTCCAGGCTGCGCAAGGCTTTGACAAGGATACGCGACGCTTTGTCTCTCAGACCATCGTGGCAATTCTTAAGTGTGCGCTGCTGCCCAAGCGTCCCGAGTTCAGCATGCCTTCTAGCGGTAAGAGCCTGACAGAACAGCTCGAGGTATGGCAGTCCGAGTTCCTGCGCTAACCATTGGTGCAGAGCAACCTGTCCCCGATGCACCAATCTTCGATACGCCCGGGGCGGGCTCGACCGCTATACTGGTTCGTGCCGAAATCGATCTAGAACGGAATGCCGTATATGAAAATCAATCACGCGATTCTGCATATCCTGGACTTTGACTCTGCCGTCAACGTTATGAGCCAGCGCGAGCTCGATATCGAGAGTCGAACCGTGCGCAACTTTGTGACCACGCACCTGCGCCGTGCCCGCACCTCTGCCGATAACAAGCGCGCCACGTTTGCCGAGAACTCCGCATTCGGCGGTGAGCTCAAGGGCTATTTCTTTGGCGAGCGTGAGTTCGTGGACCTGTCGCAGCAGATTGCGGAGTTTATCTCTTCTGAGCTCACCAAAGCCGAGAAAGCCGAGTCCACTGACGTGCTTGTGGCGGACTTTGACGATGATGAGGATGCCCGCTGGTTTGCCGTGATGCTGCTGGGCTCTAAGCAGGCATTCATGCACGAGGTGGGTCGCGAAGAGGGCGAGGTGCGTAACGACATCGCGCGCCACTATGCCATTCTGCCGAACCCTTCGCAAAAGGTGCCGAGCTATGCAATCGTGCGTGCAAGCACCATGGAGATCGGCTATGTGGATAAGAAGCGCAAGATTGCCGGCGAGGATCGCATGCTCATTCCCGACGGCCTGCTGCAATGCGACACGGGTGTTTCGGGTAAGGAGGTCATCGACACGGTGACGCGCGTGGTCGAGGAGGTCGCTGAAGAGCACGGCGCCAACACGGCCGTAGCGCTCGCCAAGGTCAAAGCCGCCGTTGCCGAGAAGGTCGAGGATGATGAGGAGCTGCCGCCTTGGGATATCGTCGATGAGGTCTTTGAGGACGAGCCGGTTATCAAGGAGAGCGTGCGTGCGGCGCTGACCGAGGAGAAGATGCCCGAGCGCGTGCCCGTGGAGCGCAAGCAGGTCGAGCGCGCGGCCGTGCGCAATCACAAGATTCGTACCGACACGGGCATCGAGATCAGCTTCCCGGCCGAGATGGGTTCGAACTCCGAGTACATCGAGTTTGTCAACGAGCCCAACGGCCTCATCTCCATCGAGCTAAAAAACATCGGGTCAATTGAGAATCGATAAACTGCGCTTGGACGCTGCAAAAAATAAAGGCCGAAGCCTCGGATGAGGGCTTCGGCCTTTTTGCTTGGAGCTGAATTGCGCCGTAGGTTGAGCATACGTCAGTGAAAACGCCCCTAAGCGAGCAAGGTGACGTGAAAGAGGAGGGAAGCGTACT
>CALKBB010000154.1 GCA_937989795.1 uncultured Collinsella sp.
AAAGGGGCCTGTCCCTTTCGTGGTGGTGGGGGCGAGCTCGATGCTGCCGTGCTCGTTAAGCGGCAATTTAATGGTCGGTTCTACAGAATTTCATCCGGGCTGGCGGGTTTGGTTGTTTTGGGGATGCCGAGTTTGGATGACGCGAAATCGTCAACATTGTCCTTAATTCCGTCTTTGGTGTAGACGGTGACCATATAGGTGCTGTGTCCGAATTCGCCCTTGTCGCGTGTTGCCCAGGCCTCCCAGTAGGCGGCCCCGTTTCGCCCTTTGATTTTTCCGACACGGCGGAGTTCTGTTCGCTTTAATTTCTGGTTGCTATAGATGGTTCGACCGGCCTCCTCGGTGAGCCCGCACTGTCCAAGCATCTTGTCGAGGACTTGGTTCATGTGGCGCTCATCGGTGTTTGGTGCGTAGTCGTAGGCGAGGGTGATGGAGTCGAGTGGCTGGTCGTCAATCAGATAGTTTAGCGCCTGAGGTTCAAGGCAGAAATAGGGGGAGCATCCGTCGATCTGACCGAGCAGCGGCAACTTTGACTGCCAAATTCCGGTGGGAATTCGATCTTCGTAAAACACGCCGCGGCAGATAAAGGAGAGCGAGGTGGCACGCGAGCCGGCGTCGACCATTCCGCATAAATCGAAGGGCGAGGCGATACCAAGGGAAAAGGGCGTAATGGCGATAAGGAAGAGCATCATGATGGGCACGGCGAGAATGGCGATGACGTTGCGACCGGTGGAATGAGACGGCTTCATATGCGCTCCTCGAGACAAAGAGCTGTTGAGGATAGGCAGAAATGGATATGTTCAGAGAACAATTCAAGTTTAATCTCATGGCGTGAGATGGTCGACCGTTAGCGTCGAAAACCACCACAAAGGGACCTGCCCCCTTCGTGGTGGTGGGGAGCGCGCGGCTTCTTTTGGCAATAGTGTTAGCTGGAGGTATCATTAGGGCACATGGCGCGGGTTTGTGTTGTGGGGTGTTTTGCCGTGAGCCGTTCTGCCCGTATTGGATTGATTGTCTTGGCGCTTGCAATCGCCGTGGTTGGCGCGGGCGTTGTCGGCATGGCGTTTCTACCTGCTGCGGTGACGGAGCCGGTGGTCAAGCCTGTGACTCAATCTGTCGAACTTCTGACCGGCGACGACAAGCCTGAGACCATTACCGTTGATTTTGATGAGCAACCGGCTGCGCTGGGCATTAGTAATTATCCACGTATTCAGCTTGGGGCTATGCGCTATACCACGGATACAAGCCTGATCGATAGGGCGTCCGAGCTACTCAAGGGCAAAACATTTAAGCGTTGGTACGGATATGCGTCCTATCGGGCAAAAGCGAACGACATGGTTGGCGGATGCCACTCTTCCATCGAGCTGGACACTGCGAACGGCGCAAAGTTATGTGATGTCTCGTACGATCCGGGTTACGAGGGCAATGAGGGTCCGGGCATTTACATCATGGCCGGCGATGCAGCCTATGTCATGGAGGGCGACCAGGCCGAGCTCAACGATTTTATGGGTCAGTGTATCCAAGATGCCTATGAACAGACCTGCTTGCCCGACCCGCAGACTGCACGCGATAGTGGGTCTGCCCGTATATGGCTCTTCGAGGATGAGATGCCCTGGAACGCCGAATCGGGAAGCACGGGCTCGGCGAAGGAGTAGAGATCGCGACCACCACAAAGGTGCCCGTCCCCTTTGTAGTAGTTCTCGGTTTGTCTCGATCTGTAACATCTTGGCCGCTAAAAGTGGGTCTGGTGTTACAGATTGAGATTTTCGATTCGGGTGTCTTCTGTTTGTCTCGTTCTGTAACAGGTAGACCTCTATTTGCCGAGTACTTGTTACAGATTGAGATAAAGGGGAACTACTGAACATTTCATCTCGATCTGTAACACCTAGGACCAAAAATGACTGCTAGATGTTACAGATCGAGACGGTAGCGCGCCTGGGCAGCGGCGGGCTGACATCTCAGTACCCTATCCATCAATCACTCAGAAAATCTTATATATAGAGACTTAGATTTATGTATAAGATCGTACAAAGCTGGCAACAATACTTCTCGAACAACGTGAAGCCGCCCCGTAGGGCGGCCACCCCAAGAGAGGTGATTCCATGAGAATCGATAAGCTAGCAATGACGTCGCGTGAGGCGTTGCAGACCGCCATGAGCACGGCTGCCGACGCGCAGGCCGGCGCGGTGGAGCCGATTCACCTGCTGTCCGCCCTGCTCGGTGCCGGCGAGCGCAATATCTCCGTGATCATCGAGCGCATCGGTGCCGACCCGGCTCAGCTCGCACGCTCCACGCAGGATGCCATCGACCGCGCGCCCAAGGTTTCGGGCGAGGGCCAGCAGATGGGCCTGTCCAACGAGCTCGTCCGTGTCATCGAGAAGGCCGAGAAGAAGGCCACCAAGATGGGCGACAGCTTTGTGGTGACCGAGCATCTGCTGATGGCACTTGCCGAGGACAAGGGCGACGCGGGCCGCGTGCTGCGCGACGTCGGCGTGACCAAGGAGCGCATCGAGCAGGTCTACGAGGAGCTGCGTGGCGATGACCGCGTGACGTCTGCCGAGGACAAGACCCAGTTTGAGGCGCTGGAGCAGTACGGACGTAACATCTGCGACCTGGCCCGCGCCGGCAAGCTCGACCCGGTCATCGGCCGTACTGACGAGATCCGCCGCACCATCCAGGTTCTGTCCCGTCGCACCAAGAACAACCCCGTGCTCATCGGCGAGCCGGGCGTCGGCAAGACGGCCATCGTCGAGGGCATCGCCCAACGTATCGTGGCCGGCGATGTGCCGAGCACCCTGCGCGACCGCGACCTCATCGAGCTCGACATGAGCGCGCTGGTCGCTGGCGCCAAGTACCGTGGTGAGTTCGAGGACCGCTTAAAGGCCGTGCTCAAAGAAGTGCAAAAATCCGAGGGCAAGGTCATCCTGTTCATCGATGAGCTCCACACCATCGTGGGCGCGGGTGCCACCGAGGGCTCTATGGACGCCGGCAACATCCTCAAGCCGGCGCTCGCCCGTGGCGACCTGCATGCGATCGGCGCGACCACGCTCGACGAATACCGCAAGTACATCGAGAAGGACGCGGCGCTCGCCCGTCGTTTCCAGACCGTTATGGTGAGCGAGCCTACCGTCGAGGACACCATCTCGATTCTGCGTGGCCTCAAGGAGAAGTACGAGATCTTCCACGGCGTGCACATCACCGATAGCGCGCTCGTGGCAGCTGCTGACCTCTCCGATCGCTACATCGCCGATCGCTTCCTGCCCGACAAGGCCATCGACCTGGTCGATGAGGCGGCAAGCCGCCTGCGCATGGAGCTCGACAGCATGCCGGTCGAGATCGATGCCACCACGCGTCAGCTCACCCAGCTGCAGATCGAGGAACAGGCGCTCATGAAGGAGACCGATGACGCCTCCAAGGAGCGTCTGGAGGCCCTGCGCCAAGAGATTGCCGAGGTCCAAGAAAAGCTCAACGTGCAAAAGGCCGGCTGGCTCAACCAGAAGAACGCCATCGACCACGTGCAGGAGCTCAAGGGCCAGCTCGATGAGGCCAAGAGCGAAGAGGAGCGCGCGACGCGCAATGGCGACCTGGGCCGTGCGTCCGAGCTGCGCTACTCCGTGATCCCGGGCTTGCAGCAGCAGATTCAGGATTCCGAGGCTGCGCTCGAGGCACAAAAACAGCAGGACGGCGAGGGCCTCAACGAACAGGTGACCTCCGATGAGATCGCCGAGGTCGTGAGTGCCTGGACCGGCGTGCCCGTGTCCAAGATGATGCAGGGCGAGCTCGACAAGCTGAAGGGCTTGGAGGGTGAGCTGCATAAGCGCGTCATCTGCCAGGACGAGGCCGTTTCCGCTGTCGCCGCGGCCGTGCGTCGCAGCCGTGCGGGTCTCTCCGATCCGGACAAGCCCATCGGCAGCTTCTTCTTCCTGGGCCCCACCGGCGTGGGCAAGACCGAGCTCGCCAAGGCACTGGCCGAGTGCCTGTTCGATGACGAGCGCGCGCTCGTGCGTATCGACATGTCCGAGTACATGGAGAAGTTCAGCGTCCAGCGTCTGATCGGAGCGCCCCCGGGATACGTGGGTTACGACGAGGGCGGCCAGCTC
>CALKBB010000155.1 GCA_937989795.1 uncultured Collinsella sp.
CGACGATGCGCGTCTTGTGCTCGGGCTGGACGCGGGCGTACACGCCGTAGTCCTCGATGTGCGCGTCGAGCTCCTCGTCGCTCATGCGGTCGAGGTCGGCACCGGTAATGGCCTGGCTGCGGTCGGCGACGATGCCCAGCTGCTTGGCGATGGCCACGGCGGTGTCGATGTGGTCGCCCGTGATCATGACGGTGCGGATACCGGCCTCGTGGGCCTCGCGGATGGCGTCGGCGACCTCGGGGCGGACAGGGTCAATCATGCCGGACAGGCCGCAGAAGACCAGGTCGTGCTCGAGCGCAGCGGGGCTGCAGTCGCTCGGGACCTCGGTGTAGGTGCGGCTTGCCAGCGCCAGTACGCGCAGAGCCTCGTCGGCCATGGCCTTGTTGGCGGCCACGAGCTCGGCGCGACGCTCCTCGGTCAGGGGGACGACCTTATCGCCCTCGTAGATATGGGTGCACAGGCCGATCACCACGTCGGGCGCGCCCTTGGTGTACTGCTCGTACTCGCCGTCCAGGGTCTCGACGACCACGGACATCATCTTACGGCCCGAGTCAAACGGGGCCTCGCCCACGCGCGGATGTTCGGCAGTCAGGCCAGTGAGGCCCGCCTTGCCGGCATCGTTGACGAGCGCACACTCGGTCGGCTCGCCCACGGCCTCGCCCAGCTCCTCGTCCCACTGGGCATCGGAGCAAAGGGCCATACCGGCCAGGAACTTCTCCTTAGGCGCGGCGAGCTCGTGCTTGACGACGGTCATCTTGTTTTGAGTAAGGGTACCGGTCTTGTCGGAGCAGATGGTCTGCGTGCAGCCAAGGGTCTCGACGGCAGAGAGCTTGCGGATAATCGCCTGGCGCTTGGCCATCTTGGTCACGCCAAGCGACAGCACGATGGTCACGACGGCGACCAGGCCCTCGGGGATGGCGGCGACGGCGAGCGAAACGGCGACCATAAAGGTGTCGAGCAAGGCAGTCGGATCGGTAAGGACGTTGCCCACGCCGTGGCGGAGGATATCGACGCCAAAGATCACGACGCAGATGACGATCACCATAATGGTGAGGATGCGGCTGAGCTCGGCAAGCTTCACCTGCAGCGGCGTGAGCTCTTCCTTGGCCTCGGCCAGGGCGCCAGCGATCTTACCCATCTCGGTATCCATGCCGGTGCCGACCACGACGGCGCGGCCACGGCCGTACACAACGGTGGAACCCATGTAGCACATGTTCTTGCGATCGCCGAGCGGCACGTCATCGGTGCCCGCGGCAAGCTCGATCACGTTGGCGTGCTTCTCTACGGGCACGGACTCGCCGGTGAGTGCGGCCTCTTCGATCTTCATCGTGGCGCTCTCGAGGACGCGGCAGTCGGCCGGGACGGAGTCGCCCGCCTCGAGCATGATCACGTCGCCGGGCACGAGCTCGGCGCTCGGCAGGTGCACGAGCTTGCCGTCGCGCAGTACCTTGGACTGCGCCGCGCTCATCTCCTGCAGGGCCTCGAGGGCCTCCTCGCTCTTGGCTTCCTGGACCACGCCCAGCACCGAGTTGACGATAACGACGAACATGATGATGACGACATCGGCAAAGTCGGGCTCGCCCTTGACCATGCCCGTGAGCGCGCTGATGATGGCGGCAACGATCAGCATGATGACCATGGGGTCGGCCATCTGCTCAAAGAAACGCTTCCACAGCGGCGTCTTCTCGGCTTCCTCGAGCTTGTTAAGGCCTGTCTTGGCGAGGCGCGACGACGCCTCGTCGTTGCTCAGGCCAAGGTGCTCATCGACACCTTGGTCGCTGAGCACCTCCGCCGCAGCGGACAGGTATTCCTTTTGCATATAGAGTCCCCTCCTGGGATTCGGGCCACTCAGCAGATTGATGCCCGATCATAATTCCCAGGAGAAGGGCAAGGGCTCATCAAGGCTGCCGTGCTGAGCGGCAGTTGATAGTGGAGCTATGGTACCCCAAAGCAACGCGTCTAGCCAAAACAATCCATTTGGAAATACGGTCCATAAGCAACGGTGCAGACCGTGTGATGCTCAACATTGATAAAACGTTTTTTCTTCGGCGCATCATCGAACTAAAATATCGCCCAGATAGCAGCGGTTAGAACGGTTGGTAAAGTTTTTCATATGCCGTTTTTCCGCAAAAAATGAACTTCTAATTCGGCATACGGTCGATTTTTTGGGGTATTCGGTCGGCATTTCGTTATAATCATCTCAGTTTTATTTCTTATGGTTTATCTATCAGCGCAAGACGATGTCAGATGGAGGTCTGAATGTACAAGCGCACTAAGATTGTATGCACCATGGGTCCCGCCTGCGATAGCGACGAGACCATCCGCGAGATGATCAAGGCGGGCATGAACGTCGCCCGTTTTAACTTCTCGCACGGCTCCTACGACGAGCACCACGGTCGCATCGAGCGCGTCCGCCGTATTTCCAAGGAGCTCGGCATGCCCGTCGGCATCTTGCTCGACACCAAGGGCCCCGAGGTCCGCACCGGCCTTTTGGTCGATGGCAAGAAGGTTGCCGTCAAGACCGGCGACAAGATCGTCGTCACCGCTCAGCCCACGTCCGAGGATTTCCACGGCACCGCTGAGCACATCTCCCTCGACTACCTGGCTCTGCCCTCCGAGGTCGAGAAGGGCTCCCTCATCCTGATCGATGACGGCCTGGTTGCCCTCGAGGTCGAGTCTGTCGACGGCCAGGACATGACCTGCGTCGTCAAGAACGACGGCCTGATCGGCGAGCGCAAGGGCGTCAACATGCCCAACGTCAACATCTCGCTGCCCGCTATCACCGAGCGCGATCGTCAGGACATCCTCTTTGGCCTGACCGAGAACATCGACTACATCGCCGCTTCCTTCATCCGCGACGGCGAGTCCGTCCGCGGCATCCGCGAGCTTTGCCGCGAGAACGGCGGCGAGCACGTGACGATCTTCCCGAAGATCGAGTGCGCCCTGGGCGTCGAGAACTTCGACGAGATCCTCGAGGCTTCCGACGGCATCATGGTCGCCCGTGGCGACCTGGGCATCGAGATCAAGCCCGAGCTTGTTCCGCACATCCAGAAGGAGATCATCGCTAAGTGCAACGCGGCTTATAAGCCCGTTATCACCGCTACGCAGATGCTTGACTCCATGCAGCAGAACCCGCGCCCGACGCGCGCCGAGGTTGCCGACGTTGCTAACGCCATCTACGACGGCACCGACGCCGTTATGCTGTCCGGCGAGTCCGCTGCCGGTAAGTACCCGGTCGAGGCCGTCAAGATGCAGGCCAGCATTGCTCTCGAGACCGAGAAGTACCTCCCGGCTCACGCTCCGCTCGAGGTTCCGGCCGACGCCCACGGCACCCGCGTCGTCAACAACGTTGTGGGTATGTCCGCTGTGAACATGGCCACCACCGTTGGCGCCAAGTGCATCACCGTGCCGACGACCACCGGTCGCACCGCTCGCCTGATCTCGCACTTCCGTCCCAACATGCCGATCTGCGCGTTCTCCCGCCACGAGTGGGCCGTCCAGCAGATGATTATGTACTGGGGCGTTATCCCGCACCAGGCCGAGATCACCCAGGGCACCGTCAACGGCACGATCGTCAAGGCGATCGAGACCGCTAAGGAGCTCGGCTACGTTGAGGCCGGCGATCTGACCGTCGCCACCGCCGGCGATCCCCGCATGAGCGTCCAGCTCGAGGACAAGGTCTCCTCGACCAACGTCGCTTACGTCGCTCAGGTGCGCTAAATCGCACTTGCAAGCACACTTGCATTGCAAAGGGCCCGGAAGGCTTTGCCTTCCGGGCCCTTTTTCTGTGCCAATGCCGGCGCACGGCAAAACACGCACTCATTTCTTTACCAAAAGTGCGAAATCCACTCTTCGAGGCTCAAAGAATAAAGTCCCAAGCGCTAAAAATGTTCGCCCGGTGGCAAACCCACACCTCACGCAGGGCTGATAAATCGTTTTAGCAAGGTCAAAATCGACCGCGTTTTCGGAAGTGCGGGGAAAAAATCGCTCACCCCCGAGCACAAGCCCTTTTATTTCGACAAAACCCCTGATAAAGTTGGCTCAAATACCGCTTGTGCTTAGCCTGTTTCTCTTTTCCCCGCACTTCCGAAACCGATAGCTTTTCTAGCCCAAACAACGCTCAAACGATCGGATTGCTATGTCATTTCTTGCCTGCGGACCCACGGCTTTTCAGTACTATCGCATCCCGCCCCAGATACTGGGACTCTATCCGGCAATCCTGCCGCCCAACCATGACCATCGCTTGGTGCATTACTCAAAACAACCAGTATTTAAAGACTTGCTTGGCACACCAGTTTGGAGATTCGTGAGCGAAAGAAAACAGCACGCGAACGGAAAGCTATTTCATAGCCGTCTGCTGACCCAAGAGCCACCTCCTGGATCATTTAGACAGACTGAGCATGGTTTTGATGTCACATCGCCCGAATTCACGCTGCTCAACCTCGCTACACAGGTCTCACGCAACCAGCTGCTCATGGCATGCTATGAAATGTGCAGCTCCTTCGCAGTGTTTAAGCCCTGCAAACGTGCACAACAACAGCTTGATGAAGCAATATCGCTTAAGCTCATCCCGCCCGACTGCGGTTGGGAACGCGTTGTCGACACCAAGGGCAACGACACCAATCTTTGGAAGCACCCACCACTCCTCAGCGCGGCGGATATCGCCGCGTTCGCCAAGCAGGCCGCAGGCCTGCGCGGC
>CALKBB010000156.1 GCA_937989795.1 uncultured Collinsella sp.
GCAAGCGGAGCGCCGGTGCGCTGAGACACCTTAAGCGCCAAGGTCACAAGCGAAAGGCCGGGAGCGTCGATGCGCACGAGCAAGTCATCGAGCGCGTCGGTCGCCGAGATGCCGCAATCGATTGCCGCCGCCACCCGCAAAAACTCGGTATGCACCGGTTCTTGCGCATGAGCGCCCACAAAGCGCATGCCCTGGGCCAGCGAATGTCCCGAGGCAAGCGACATGGAAAGTGCGGTAAACGCCTCGGGCATTGCCTCTTCTGCATCGTGTTGCTCGCGCCGGCTCTCAAAGCCATCCCGGGCGGCGCCAACGGCAAACGGAGCAACAAGTCCCAAGGCAAATCCGAGGGGCGATAACGACACCATCGTTAGCAAAACGCAGCAGACACCGCTCGATAGCAGCAGAAACGCCAAACGCCCCGAAGCATCCTCGATTGCGAGGCCAAGGCGACGCGCCGGAGCCAGCGATGCCCACGAACGGGCGATCTTTTTCAGCAGATCGTTTTCCACCAGCTCACGCGGCAGCTTCTCTGCCACCGTCTCGAGCGCCTGACGCGCCAGCTCCGCCGGCGGTACCTGCGGCACACGAGGTTCCGCCCCGCACGCCGTCGCAACAGAAAACCCTGCCAAACCCCCTACGACGAGGGGCACAACGATCTCCATTCGTCCACCTCCTCTTGCGTGAGCGTTCCCGAGCGCAGGCCCTCTGCGATAAACGGAGGCTCGCGATCGAGCGTCCAGGCGCGCGTGGCGGCATCGAACGTCACGTAGCGCTCAAGCTCCACGCCGCCCGACGCGCCGCGTCGCACTCCCGAATAGGAGGACACGAAACGCCTGCCGTCCGCATGGCGCTCGGACATCACGATGCCGTCGAGCGCCATGGCAATCTGCTCCTCGATAAGCTCGCTCGGCAGATCGATGCCATAGCGCGCAAGCAGCGTCAAACGCACCACGGTCTCCTGCTCGGTGCCCGCATGAAGCGTGGTGAGCGACCCATCGTGCCCGGTGTTCATGGCCTGCAGCATGTCGCAACATTCCGCACCGCGCACCTCACCCACCACAATACGGTCGGGACGCATGCGCAGGGCGTTGGTCACCAGGTCGCGGATTGTCACCGCGCCCTCGCCCTCAATTGAAGCCTCGCGCGCCTCCAGGCGAACCACATGCGGGTGATGCGCAAACTTGAGCTCGGCGGAGTCCTCGATCGTCACGATGCGCTCGCCGGTGGATATCTCGCACGATAGCGCGTTGAGCAGCGTGGTCTTGCCCGACCCCGTGCCACCTGCAACCGCCAAATCCTGGCGCAGCGATACCGCGCACGACAGCAGCTGTGCATACCAAAGCGGTAGCGACCCCAGGCTCACAAGCTCGTCCAGCGAACAGATGCGGTCCGAGAACTTGCGGATGGTGAGGATCGGCCCATCGATCGCCACAGGCGGGATCACCGCGTTGACGCGATAGCCCGTCTTGAGGCGTGCGTTGACGATGGGGCTGCGCTCGTCGATGCGCCTGCCCAGCGGCGAGATGATGCGGTCGATGAGCACGCGGATTTGCTCGTCATCCTCAAACGCATGCTCGATGGGATATAAGACGCCGCCGCGCTCAAAGAAAGCCGATCGGCAGCCGTTGACCATGATCTCGGTGACGGTGTCGTCCTCGATGAGCGGCTGCAGTGGGCCCAGGCCCACCACGTCGTCCAGGATCTCATCGATGATGGTCTCGCGCTCGGGCGTCGCCAGGTCGGTCGGCTCCTCCACGTTGAGCGCCGCCTCCACCGCAGGACGCAATTCCGAGCGGGCGCGCGCCGGATCGATGTATGCGCTAATACGCGCCACCTCGTCATAGCCCATGCGGTCCATCACGGCGCGCTTGGTGCGGCGCTTGACGGCACGGTGGCGCCCTGCGTCAACAGGCACTGTCGCCGCGGCCGCGCCGGCCGCCTTAATCCTTGTTTGCAAGCTCATCGCGAATCACCCTCGCGCGACCAGGGAAGACGGATGCGCGGGCGCTCGGTGCGCGTCGCGCGGTCGGTGACCATGTCGTTCCAGGGACCGACGGCGCAGCCCAGCTCCACGAGCATCTTGCGCGTGGCTTCGCGCACGCTGGTGGCAAAAGCGCTGGTCTGGCCCACTGCCTCGTCAGCACGGCCGAATGCCATGAGCGCCGCCAAGTCCTGCCCGCCGTCGGCGATGCGGATCTTGGAGCTCAACGCGCAGGCAATCTCAAAGCGTATGGCGACATCCTCGTCGGCACCGCGCGCGCCAAACCGGTTGAACACGGCGCTCATGCGCGTGCGCGGCACGCCCACACGGCTCGTCAGTTCGATGACGCGTGCCGTGGACGTCGCAGACGACACCGATGGATCGCCCACGACCAGGCAGCGGTCGCTTGCCGCCACCGCGGCCGCCACGGCGTCACCCCAAAAGACCGAGGTGTCGACAAGAACCACGTCGGATTCGCGGCGCAAGACGTCGAGCAGCAGCTCCACCGGACGTGCCATCAGCTCGGCCTGTTCGGGCGCAGCGACCGGACCCCAAAGCGTAACGCCCGGGGCCACGCGCATCGAGGCGGCCACGATGTCCGATTCGGCGAGTGCGCCCGCAGCCGATGGCTCGATAAGCGTCGCCATGTCATGCGGGGCATCGGCACCCAACAGGTCGTAGAGGTTTCCAAACATCAGGTCCAAGTCGAGCACGGCGGCACGCAGGCCCAGCAGCGACGCCGCGTGCGCCATGGCGGCGACGATCGTCGACTTGCCGCAACCGCCCGAACCCGAGACGGCGCAGACAACCGGGGCTCGATGCGACGGAGCGGCGGCATCCGCCGGCGACGTGGGGACAAGCGGCGCTGGCACGGGCTGCAACGTCCCCGTCTCCCCGGCAGCGCTCATATGCTGCGTCCAAGCCGGCATGGCAGGTTGCTCGACCTGCGAGACCGAGTCTGGGGACTTCACGGTCGCATCGGTACGAGCATTGTCGTTCCCGGCAAGCCCCTCAACCTCGTCAAGCTCATCGACCAGGCTCACGCCATGCACGTATCCCATATCTACAGCCAGAAGCTCCTCGCCATACGGCACCGGCTCTCCGACATCATCGTACGCAAGGGGGTCCCGGGGACACCGATCATGCTCGGCTTCCGCTTTTCCACAATCATCAACACGCGGGCCTCTTGTAGCGCGAGGCGCCCCGGGTTCCCTATCAACAAAAGCATCGGGCTCAATCGTCATACACCGGTCGTAACCAACCGTCCCCTCGCCCGCGCGTCCGTTGCCGCAAATGCTGCGCGCAGCGATAACCTCGGTCGCCCCTGCGCGAAACAGCCCCTCGATATCCGAAGGATCGAGCGTCTCTATCAGTACGACCACGCGGCTCACGCGGCCCTCTGCCGTCAGACGCGCAACGGTCTTTCGCACGTCTTCGGCATCGAACAGGGCTGCCGCGATAATCGCCGCCCCGCGACGCGACGGAAACGCCCGCGCCATGGACACCAGCCCATCCAGGTCGCCTACGCGAAGCACCTGCGCGCCCGCATCGCGGCCCTCGACTTCCCGCTGCAGCAATCCGTAATCACCGCACGCGCAGCATGCAAGCCAGATCGCCTTCATCACTCGTCGCCTCCGCTCTTTTTGCCGCGCACCGTGGCGGGAATCGTCAAACTGACCGTCCCCTTACCCGAGGCCCCCAGCAATTCCTTAACGTCTTCGGGGTCGGCCGCCAGCGTCACCCATTCGATCTTGCCTTCGCGCGTGGCACCGGCCACTTCGCTGGTATCGATCACGCGCGCGCCGCACAGCCGATCGGTCACGCCGTCCTTTTGCACGTACACGTCCACGTAGCTGCCCACGCCCGTGGCGCCCCCGACCGAATGCTCGGCATCGACCGCCACCGAAACGGCGACCTTGCCCTTAGGCACCTCGAGCTTGTGACTCTCGGCCTTGGTGTAGACATTGCAGATCACGGCGTTTTTGGGAATACGCGAAGTCGTCACGTCGCCGCGCACCTGGCGCAGCTCGGTCGCCGCATCGCGCGGCAGCAGGCTCGCCAGCCATTCCTGGGTTATGACATTGGTCTCGTCGAGGGTCTCGCCCGCATCGATATCGCGCGCCGCGACGCACACCTCGACGCGATCGCCGCCGTACTTGGTCAGCATCTCGGCCTGGGCCCGCTCAGCCTGCGAGCGAATCGATGACGCGTAGACCATGCAGAGCAGCGCGGCGAGCACGCCCGCGATCAGACTGATGGCGATGCGCTTGCTCTTGTTCACGGCCGCTCCTCTCAAGGTAGCAACGGGCGGATGCCCGTACCACCATTGTCTGGGTGACCAGAACGCAAAATGGCGCAATCACGATCTTGGTTTTGAGTGTCAAACCAATTGCCGACCAAAAGCTGACCGGCCCGTCAAGCTCGTGGCAAGGTTTTGGTCAGCACGTCGGCAAAACGCACGTTTAAAGACGCATCGGCAATAAAAAAGCCGCCTCCCGTACCATTGGGAGACGGCTGTCATAGCTACATTCAATTACAGATGGACGTCGGGATCGAGCATCTGAGCACTCACACGCATGGATGACGCCAGGTTTTGGAACGTCTCCAGGCGCAGGCTGTCGATCCGCCCGGCGTCCTCGGCCTCGCGAACGGCGCAGCCCGGCTCGTGGGTATGCGTGCAATCGCCAAACCGGCACGCACGCGACGCCTCGACGATCTCGGGAAACGCACGCGCCAAGCCCCGCTCATGCCCCACGAGCGGCAAACTGCGCAGTCCCGGCGCGTCGGCAATAACGCCGGCATCACCCGGAAGCGCCACCATCACGCGCGCGACGGTGGTATGGCGGCCCTGGTCATCGCGCTCGCGTACTCCGCCGGTCGCCAACGTATCGTGACCCAGCAGCGCGTTGAGCAACGTCGACTTGCCGGCACCCGATTCACCCAGGATCATGGCGCAGCTCCCGGCGGGCACGCAGGCGCGCACCTCATCCAAACCACGGCCCTCGGCAGAGGATGTCACGATTACGCGCACGTCCGGACCCACCAAGCGGTGCACGTGGTCCAGATCGCGCTCGAGCTCATCTGGCTCGCAGCGGTCGGCCTTGGTGAGTACCACCACCGGCTCGGCATCGCAGTCGAGCGCCAACACCAGCGAGCGCGCCACGCGGTCGAGCAGCACCTCACCGGCGCCGAGCGCCTGCACGATCAGCACGCTATCCACGTTGGAGCAGAGCACCTGACGCTCTCCGCGGGCACGGCCGCGCCAACGCTCAAAGCTCGTACGGCGCGGCAGCACGCACTCGATCACGCCCATGTCGTGCCCGGGAGCACGACGAACCGCCACGCGGTCGCCCACGGCGGGCAGCAAGACCTCGTCCTCGCCACGCGACTTGGCAAACCCCACGGCATGCTCGGCACGAAAGGTGTCGTCGGCAGTCGCCACCAGCGGAAACCCGCGATCCAAGCGCACCACGGCGCCAAGCTGCATCTGCTCGGGCTCCTCGGCATGTGCGCAGAAATCATCAAAGGCAGCCTGCTGGGCTTCATCGACCGGCAGGTCATCAAACGCCGGAACATCCTGCAGCGCGTCGAGTCCCGGCACGCTTGCCAGCAGCTCCTCGGCAGACGCGGGAGCTTCGGTCGCAAGCTTCCGACGACGATCGCGCTTAGCCCGCGCCCCCGTCGTCTTTTTCTTCGCTTTAGCCTTAGCCTTGCCCACAAGCGCCTCCCAGCACCACAAATCACAACTGAGCAGGTATTTTCCCACAAAAAGAGCCAGTCGAGCAAACGCTCGACCGGCTCACATACTTTCCCTCAGCCCTTTATCATCCGCACGGGAGAAAAGCCAACAAGGATACCGCAGGGCCCGCCCCGGAAGCCTTTCTCCCGAACGATCCCGCAGCGCGAAGCGCGAGGACCAGTGAGGGAGAAAGGGCGTGGGGCGGGCCCGGACAGGTACGTTACTCTTTCTCCACAGCGCGCATGATCGCCTTGTAGATCTCCATCAGCGGAATGATCAGGAAGGCAAGGGCCAAAGCGGCGATAACGCCCTTGAGCTCAAGCGTCACGGGGCCAAAGAACATCTCGGCAAGCGTCGGCTGCACGGTAACGATCACCGTCAGCACCAGCGCCAGCGCGGCAGAGGCCCACAGCCACTTGTTCTGCTTCTTCATGCTAAACAGCGACGCACGACGGCTGCGCATATTGAAGCAGTGGAAAATTTCGACCATGTTGAGCGTGATGAACGCCATCATCACGCCTTCCTCGTCGGCATTGGCGGCGATCATATCGGCGATGTGGATGTAGCCCATGTCAAAGTACACGCCCACAAAGAAGCTCGCCAGCACCAGCACGGTGATGATCAAGCCCTGGACCACGCAGTCCAGACCCATATGTCCGGCAAAGACGCCGTCCTTGGCGTTGCGCGGCTTGCGCTTCATGATGTCGCCCTCGGCATCCTCCATGCCCAGCGCGAGCGCGGGGAAGCAGTCAGTAACCAGGTTCACCCACAGCAGCTGCACCGGCTGGAAGATGGTAAAGCCGATGAGCGTGGCGATAAACACCGAGAATACCTCGGCAAGGTTGGCCGAAAGCAGGAACTGGATGACCTTGCGGATGTTGTCGTAGATGCGGCGACCCTCTTCGCAAGCACCGATGATGGTGGCGAAGTTGTCGTCGGCAAGTACCATGTCGGCGACGTTCTTGGTGACGTCGGTGCCGGTGATGCCCATGCCAACGCCGATGTCTGCGCGCTTGATGGACGGGGCGTCGTTGACGCCGTCGCCCGTCATGGCCACGATCTGGTCGCGCGACTTCCAAGCCTCGACGATGCGGGTCTTATGCTCGGGCTGGACGCGGGCGTACACGCCGTAATCCTCGATGTGCGCGTCGAGCTCCTCGTCGCTCATGCGATCGAGGTCGGCACCGGTGATGGCATGGCTGCGATCGGTGACGATTCCCAGCTGCTTGGCAATGGCCACGGCG
>CALKBB010000157.1 GCA_937989795.1 uncultured Collinsella sp.
CATCTTTGCTGCTAGCGGGGCACGTAGCGGCCGGGTTGGGCTCCGGTGGGCTCGCCATCGCGTGCCACCAGCACGCCGTTCACAAACACGGCCTTGGCGCGGCCATGTGCCTCAAAGCCTTCGAGCGGCGTGTAGTCCACAGCCTGATGCTGTGTCGCGGCGCGAATGGTCCAGCGCGCCTGGGGATCCCACACGCACACGTCGGCATCGGCACCCTCGGCAAGACAGCCCTTGCGTGGATACATGCCAAAAACGCGCGCCGGGTTCTCGCTCATCAAGCGGCACAGATCCTCGGGACCCAGCTGTCCCTCAAAGCTCGTGGCAATCGCGACGGGACGATGCTCCACGCCGGGCCCGCCGTTGGGAATCGCGCGGAAATCGTCGCGCCCGCGGTCCTTTTGCCCGTGCAGGTTAAAGCTGCAGTGGTCGGTGGCGATAGTATCGATCTCGCCGGCCACAAGCGCCTCGCGCAGCGCGGCACGGTCACCGGCATGGCGCAGCGGCGGGCTCATCACATACTTGGCGCCCGCAAAGCCGTCCTCGCCCTGCTCCAGATAGCAGGTGTCGTCGAGCATCAGATACTGAGGGCAGGTCTCGACATAAATGTTCTTCTGCCCGCGCGCCTTGGCAGCGCGAATGGCCTCGAGCCCCAGCTTGGTCGAAAGGTGCACCACGTTGACCGGAGCGTCCCCGGCCAGGTGCGCCAGATACAGCAGGCGGCTCACGGCTTCGGCCTCACACACGTCCGGGCGGCTGAGCGCATGCCCCTCGGGCCCATGAATCCCCTGCTCGTACACGCGCTTCTGCAGCTCATTCACCAGCGTACCGTTCTCGCAATGCACGCACAGTATGCCGCCAATACGCTTGAGCTCCTCGAGCACCTCGAGCGTCTCGGCATCGTCCAGGCGCAAATGATCGTAGGCAAAGTAGGTCTTAAACGACGATACGCCCGCCTCGCGCATAGCCGAAAGATCGGCGCGGTTGCGCTCATTCCACTCGGCGAGTGCCATATGAAAAGCGTAGTTGGCCGTGCAGGTTCCGTCGGCGCGGCGATGCCACTCGGCCAAGGCATCGGGCATGGTCACGCCGCGATCGGCCGTCGCGTAGTCCACAATGGTCGTCGTGCCGCCGCAGGCAGCCGCGCGCGTGCCGGTCTCAAAGCTATCGGCTGTCCAATCCATGCCAGTCCAGCACTGCATGTGCGTGTGGCCGTCGATAAAGCCGGGAAACACCCAGCAGCCCGCGGCGTCCTCGACGGTATCGTCGGCGCCCGGCTCAATCGCTGCGGCGATCCGCACAATCTTGTCGCCCTCCATGGCAAGATCGGCGCGGCGAAGCCCCTGGGGCGTCACGAGCGCGCCGTTTTTGATGATGATCATAATTGCTCCTTATTGATTGATGCAGTTGGCCACGCGATCAAAATACGAGCAGGCGGCAATATGCTCCGTTATGCGTCGCTGTCCCTTGACGGTATCGACGTCCCACAGCTCGTAGGCGCGCGCTTCGACCAGCGCAACGTCGACGCGACCTTTGAGAATCGAGCCCCCGCCGTCTTTGCCCTCAAGACACATAAGTGCATCGAACAGTTCCGCCGGAAAGAGCACCGGGCTCGAAGGCTCACCGTTACACGCAAGACGCACCGGATGTTTGCGGCCACACTCGTCAAATGCACGAACCATAGCCTCAAAAGAATCCAAACTCACGAGCGGCTGGTCGCCCGGCAAAAAGAGGCAACCTTTCCAGTTGCGTTCGACTCCCCACGAAAGGCCCGCACGGACGCTTTCGCTGCGCAGCTCGCCATCGTGCAGCACGCACGGGCAATGCTTGTCCTCGCAAATCTGAGCGACCTCGGGCCAACGCGTCGAAACCACGACGTCAAAGCCCCGGGAAACCGAATCGATGGTCCGGGCAATCAGCGGCTCGCCATAGATATCGGCAAGCATCTTGTTAGAGCCAAACCGCTTGCCCTCGCCCGAAGCCATAATGACGCATCCAAGTTTCATGGTGATACCTCCCCTGAAACCATCGTACCCATAACTCGCGCCGCGGGCATCCACATCGAAAGCGCTTATCCCGCACGCCCGCGATGCAAAAAAGGGGCACCCCGCCGGTTGGCAGAGCGCCCCCTTTACATGGCTTACCTCAGCCCGGCTTTAGGCCTGGAGCCAACGGGCGGTGTTGCGCTCGTCGAGGGCCTTGAGGGTAGCGGCGGGATCGGCAACATTCTGCAGGAACATCATTGCAGCGATGGCGTACGGCTTGTAGCTGGCCTCCTTGTACATGCCCACGCGGTGCATGTCGAAGACGTCGGCGTTGACCTCGCCGTGCTCGCAGGAGACACCGGAGATGTCGGCGGGCAGCGGGTGCATAAAGATGGTGTCCTGGCCGTTGGCAGTCTTCTCCATGAGCTCAGTCGTGGAGCACCAGTCCTGATGGGTGGCGTTCTGGGCGAGCAGCTCCTTCTCGAGCGCAGCGATGCCGGCGTCGTCGCCCTCGGCGTACAGGTTGGTGCGCTTCTCCATGGCGGCAAACGGAGCCCAACTCTTGGGGATCACGATGTCGGCGCCCTCGAAGGCCTCGGCCATGGTGTTGACCTGCTTAAAGGTGGTGCCGGACTCGGCGGCATAGCCCTTGGCGCGCTCGACGACCTCGGGCATGAGGTCGTAGCCCTCGGGGTGAGCCAGGGTGACGTCCATGCCAAAGCGGGGCAGCAGGCTGATCAGCGACTGCGGGCAGGACAGCGGCTTGCCGTAAGAGGGCGAATAGGCCCAGGTGACGGCAACCTTCTTGCCCTTGAGGTTCTCGAGGCCGCCAAACTCGTTGATAAGGTAGAGCATGTCGGCAGAGGACTGCGTGGGATGATCGGAGTCGGACTGCAGGGAGATGAGCGTGGGACGGTGATCCAGAACGCCATCCTCGTAAGCCTGCTGGACAGACTCGGAGACCTCAGCCATGTAGGCGTCGCCCTTGCCGATGTACATGTCATCGCGGATGCCGATGACGTCGGCCATGAAGGAGATCATGGTAGCGGTCTCGCGGACGGTCTCGCCGTGAGCGATCTGGGACTTCTTCTCGTCCAGGTCCTGCAGCTCAAGGCCGAGCAGGTTGGCGGCCTTAGAGAAGGAGAAACGCGTACGGGTGGAGTTGTCGCGGAACAGCGAGACGGCCAGGCCCGAATCGAAGATCTTGGACGAAACGTTGTTCTCGCGCAGCTCGCGCAGAGCGTCGGCGACGATGTAGAGCGCCTTGAGCTCATCGGTGGTCTTATCCCAGGTGTGCAGGAAGTCGCTGCCGTACATACCCTTAAAATCGAGGCCGTTCAGCTGCTCGACGAGCTCGGTAAACTTAGCGTCCATGGAAATGTCCTTTCTAAAGATGAAACGATCGCAATGAGTAGATGTGCTCCGGCATGCGCGTGTGGCTAGAACATGCAGAGCACCATGACGAGGACCCGCTACCGTTGAGGAAGCATGGGAGATAACGACCGCGGGCCCCAAGTCAACAGGAGGCGCCGGGGGCATAAACTGTCCCCGGCTCAACAAAATCGAGGAATGGGACTAGTCGATCTTGTTGTTGGTCAGACCGGCGCGGAACACGGTGGCATCGCCATCGGCCTGGCTCGGATCGTAGAGGTTCAGGGCAGCCACATACATGGCGGCAGCGGTGACCAGGTCGTCCTTGTAGGTGACCTCGTTGGGAGCGTGAGCCTGAGACTCGGCACCCGGGCCAAAGCCGACGCAGGGGATGCCGTAGCGGCCCTGGATGGAAACGCAGTTCGTGGAGAAGGTCCACTTGTCGCACAGCGGACGACCGGTGCGCTTGTCCATGCTGGGCTCGCAGCCGATGCGCTCGTCACCGAACATAGCCTTATGGGCGTCGACGAGGGCCTTGACGTGCGGAGCGGTCTCCTTGTTGATCCACGTGGGGAAGTAAGCCTCGGTCTCGTAGACCTCGCCGGTCCAGGACGGACGGTCGTACATGTACATGGAGACCTTCACGTCGTCGCCGTACTTCTTGGCTGCCGGCAGGTTACGGATCTCGTCCAGGCAGGACTCCCAGGTCTCACCGGCGGTCATGCGACGGTCGATGGAGATGGCGCAGGAGTCAGCGACAGCGCAGCGGCTGGGGCTGGTGTAGAAGATCTGGCTGACGGTGCAGGTGCCGCGGCCCAGGAAGCGGGCGTCCTCGTAGTGCTCGGGGTTGAACTTGGGATCCAGCATCTTTACCAGGCCGTTGATCTCGGTGGA
>CALKBB010000158.1 GCA_937989795.1 uncultured Collinsella sp.
GTGCACCACGGCAAATCCGCCGGGGGCCACCAGCACCACGGGAACGCAGTCGGCAAAGCAGAGCAGCACGGGCACGTTATGCGCCGTGCAGACGATGGCATCACAGCCCTCGGCAATCTGCTCGCGAATATCCTCGAGATCGTCGGCACCGCCCGAGGTCACCGTAACGATATGATCGCCGTGCACCTGATTGGGAACGAGTAGATTGCGCTCGCACTCAGAGGCACCCATGGCCTCGAGCGCGCGACGACGATTTTCTTGAACAGCAAAGGGGTCATCGCCTACATGCGAGCCCAGGTTGAGCGAGGAGTACGCATCTTCGGAAACGCCACCGGTGCGCTCGGTAAAGGCAAAACGAACATCGGTCGTCGCGCCCTCCACCAACGTAACTCCATCATGGTCGACACGCGAAACGTTGTCCGCACGTGCTGCCATACTAAAGCCTCCTAATAACACAAGTATTGCGGCGACGCCGCAGCAGTCCGTGCCATACGGCTGCACACTTCATAAAAAAGGATACCCGCAGCGGTAAGGAGCAAACGTAAAGGGAACGTAAGGAGATTGGAGGCTTTCGTTTACAAAGGCGAAACACAACAAAAAAAGGGGCGCGCCCAATCGGACGCACCCCATGCAGGTCGTTGAGAAAAACGAACTAGAAGCTACCGCGCTTAAGGAAATCGGGAAGCTCGAACTGGTCGTTACCAAAGTTGGGGAGCTCGGTACCGCCGACGTTGCGGGTCGGGGCGGCCTGAGCGGGGCTGGCAGCCGGAGCTGTGCGCTGCGGCTCGGCAGAAGCAGCAGCCTTGCTCTGGGACTGCTGAGCAGCGAAGAGCTCGTCCTGACGGTTGACGTTAGAGTCGGAGAAGCCCGTAGCGATAACGGTGATGCGTACCTGATCGCCCAGGGACTCGTCGACAACGGTACCAAAGATGATGTTGGCTTCGGGATCGACGGCGTTGGCGACAACGTCGGCAGCGTCGCTGATCTCCTGGATACCCAGGTCCTTGGAACCGGCAATGGAAAGCAGGACGCGAGTGGCACCATCGATGGAGCTCTCGAGCAGCGGGCTGGAAATAGCCTGCTGGGCGGCATCGACGGCACGGGTGTCCCCAGAAGCGGTACCGATGCCCATCATGGCGGTACCGGCCTGCTTCATGATGGTCTTAACATCGGCAAAGTCCAGGTTGATGATACCGGGGACGGTGATGAGGTCGGTGATGCCCTGGGTGCCCTGGGAAAGGACGCCATCGGCAATCGCGAAGGCCTCGAGCATGGTGGTCTTCTTCTCGGCGATGTCGAGCAGCTTGTCGTTAGGGATAACGATCATGGTGTCGACGCAGTCGGAAAGCGTCTTAATGCCTTCTTCGGCGCTCTTCTTGCGCTTGCGACCCTCAAAGGTAAAGGGCTTGGTCACGACGGCGACGGTCAGCGCGCCGACCTCGTTCATCGCGATATCGGCAACGATGGGAGCAGCGCCGGTACCGGTGCCGCCGCCCTCGCCGCAGGTGATGAACACCATGTCGGCGCCAGCGAGCGCCTCGGCAATGTCGTCGCGGGACTCATCGGCAGCCTTGCGGCCAACCTCGGGATTGGCGCCGGCGCCCAGGCCGCGGGTCAGGTCGGTGCCGATGTGCACCTTGATATCGGCATCAGAGATCGCGAGTGCCTGAGCATCGGTGTTGATGGCAACAAACTCGACGCCGCGGATGCCCTCTTCGATCATTCGATTGACCGCGTTGGTACCGCCGCCGCCGACGCCGACCACCTTAATGACGGCAAGGTAGTTGTTGATCTCTGTCTCGTGCATGTCGGTCCTCCGAACAAAGGTTATAGCCATAGCATGGGTCGACCCCTGCGCACATTAACCTTCAGGTTGAAAGTAAATGCAAAGGTAAACCGTATTATGTTTGCACATTATGAACGTATCAGTCAAATAATTGACGGTGAAAACCAAACAAACCAGATAAACGGCGCGGTATGCCCCGTCAACAAAGGCCAGAAGACGCTACGAGGTCGGCGCGTTCCTAAACGTATAGTTGCCAGGAGAT
>CALKBB010000159.1 GCA_937989795.1 uncultured Collinsella sp.
CGAACCTGCTGCCACGCTCGACCTGGGCGACGGCAAGCCGCTGCCCGTGCTCATCCCGGAGTCCGAGCAGTTCGCCAACCGCCTGCGCAAGAATGCCCGTCTGCGCCGCAAGTGGGCCAAGCGCGAGGGCGTGAGCTGCTACCGCGTCTACGATGCCGACCTGCCCGATTACTCCGCCGCCATCGACCTGTACGAGGGCTGCCCGCAGACGCCGGGCCGCTGGCTCGTCATCGCCGAATACGCTGCGCCCAAGACCATCGACCCCGCACTGGCCCAGGCCCGCATGCTCGACATTCTGGCCATCGCACCGCGCATCCTAGATGTTCCCGCCGAGCATGTGCACGCCAAGGCCCGCATGCGCTCACGTGGCGGCTCGCAGTACGGCAAGCAGGGCGCCGGCAAGGGCGCATCGGGCGAGCGCGCCAACATCGCGCGCCGTCGCCTGCCGCTCATCGAAGAGGGCGGGCTCACCTTTGCCGTCAACTTTGACGACTACCTGGATGTGGGCATCTTCCTGGACCACCGCGTCACCCGCAACCTGGTGCGCGAGCACGCCAAACAGGCACGCCGCTTCCTCAACCTGTTTGCCTACACCGGCACCGCCACCTGCTATGCGGCAGACGGCGGCGTCGAGGAGACCGTGACGGTCGACCTTTCCAACACCTACCTGGACTGGGCCGAGCGCAACATGCGCCAGAACGGCTTTGTTGGCCCGCAGCATCACTTTGTGCGCGATGACGTGCTCGCCTGGATTCGCGACCAGCGCCAGACGCGCAACCGCTGGGACCTGATTTTTGTCGACCCGCCCACGTTTTCGAACTCGTCCAAGATGGGCCGCCGTACCTGGGATGTCCAGCGCGACCATGTTGAGCTTTTGGCCGGCGTATCTCGCCTGCTCGCACAGGGCGGACATGCCATCTTTAGCTGCAACCTGCGCGGCTTTCGCCCCGAGACGCGCAAGCTCGCACGCGCGGGCGTCGTGCTGGAGGACATTACGGCGCAGACCATCCCCGAGGACTTCGCACGCAACCAGAAGGTGCATCATTGCTATATCGTGCGCCGACTGCCCATCGAGGACGCCATGGCCGAGGTCGGCTTTAGCGCCGAGGAGATTGCCGAGCGAACCGAGGAGCTGCGCAACCCCGAGGCGCGCAAGCCTCGTGCAGCAGCGCCCGCGCACGCGCAGGCCGGCAACGGCAAGTCCAACTTTGCCGGCAAACCCTCCCCCGCCGGCAAGCCCAAAAAGAAGAAGTTCTACGCCAGCAAGCCCAAGGGCAAATAACAAAGTTGCGGTGGAATAGTTCCTAAAAAGCCTGGTAAAGGCCCAAACAGGAACTATTTCACCGCAACTCATAGTGGGATGGTGGTTGGCGATCTAGCCTTGGGTGACCAATCGGTAACCGATACCCACGTGCGTTTGGATATAGCGCGGATGCGCGGGATCGGACTCGATCTTCTTGCGTAGCGTGCCCATAAAGACACGCAGGCTCGCCAGGTCGCTCTTGGTTGCCGTGCCCCAAATCTCGTGCAGGATAAACTGGTGCGTCAGCACCTTGTCGGCGTTATGCGCCAGCAGGCACAGAAGCTTGTACTCGATCGGCGTCAGATGCAGTTCCTCGCCATCCATCGTGGCAATGCCGGCATCAAAGTCAATATGCAGCTCACCGGTATCGAACGAGCCCTCGGAGGCAACACCGCCCGTTTGCGCATACGAAAGGCGCCTGAGCGTCGTGCGAATGCGCGCGAGCAGCTCCTCGACCGAAAACGGCTTGGTCAGGTAGTCGTCGGCGCCGGCATCGAGTGCGCGAATCTTGTCCGCATCCTCGCTGCGCGCCGAGACCACAATGATCGGCATGCCCGACCATGCGCGCACCGACTCCACTACCTTGACGCCGTCCATATCGGGCAGGCCCAGATCGAGCAGCACAATGCTCGGCGCCTGCGACGAGGCGGCGGCGATGGCGGCATGGGCGGTCTCCACGGCCATATGGCGCAAGCCGTGCGCCTCGAGCGCGGCAACGATAAGGTTGCGAACAGCTGGGTCGTCCTCAACGACCAAGATGAGCGGTTTTACGGCAGAGTTCGGCACAGCGCTACTCCTTATCAAACGAAACGTCGGCGGCGGGAAGCTCAATCGTAAAGACCGAGCCGTGCGGGTCCGCCGCGGCAACCTCTATGCTACCGCCATGCGCCAACGCAATGGAACGGCAGAGCGAAAGACCCAGGCCAACGCTGCGGTGGCTGTCGGCAAGACCGTGGTTGGCGGTATAGAACGACTCAAAGATCCGCTCGCGGTCCTCGGGTGCGATACCCGGACCATCATCGGCCACCGAGCACGCCACGCGACCATCGTCGACGCTAATCGAGATCACGATATGCGAGCCTGCGGGCGTATAGGTGATGGCGTTGTTCACCAGATTGACCACCAGCTGCACCATCAGGCGCGCATCGACGTTGACGAGCGCCGGCTCATCGCACGCCACCACCTTAAGGTCGTGCTCGCGCACGGCAGGGTTCACGTGGCGCAGCGCCTCCTCGACGATATCGTCCATGAGCTCGAGCGTGGTCGACAGGCGCATACCGCCACCCTCGAGCTTGGTGATGGCGAGCAGATTCTCGACGGTGGCGTTGAGCCACAGCGCATCCGAGCGAATGGACAGGAGCATGCCGCGGCGCGTCTGGCTATCGAGCACGGCCGTGCCGGTCGAGCCCTGGTCGAGCAGCACGTCGGCATTGCCCGAAATACTGGTGAGCGGCGTGCGCAGGTCGTGCGAGATGGAGCGCAGCAGGTTGGCGCGCAGCTGCTCGTTTTTGGCGAGCACCGCCGCCTCCTCGCGGGCCTCCATGGCGCAAGCGCGATCGAGCGCCAGCTCGCCTTCGCTCACGATGGCATCGGCAAGTGTCCGCTCCTCGTGCGTCAGCACGTCGGGCTCGGCAACGATAGCCAGCACCCCCACCACCGAGGCGGGATCGCCCGTGCGCACCATAGTGTCGCCCGAACGCACCGTCAGGTATATGCCGTAGAACGCCGAGCCGCCATAGGTGGCATCGAGCGGCGTTCCCACATAGGCGGACGCCGAGAGCCGCGGCGGCATCTGCGGCGCCAGTTCGTGCACCGGTGCCGCATCGCCCACGGCCGTGTACGTCGCACGCGGCAGCAGGTCATCATCGTCGGCGTCGGCGCTGTACCACACGACCGGACAGCCCGAAAGACGCGCCAGCTGCGTTGCCATGGCATGGACAATCTGCTGCTGATCGGCGCACCGCTGCAGCATGCGGTTGGTCTCGAGCACCATATGCGTGCGACGGTCGCTGGCGGCAGCCTGTGCCAAGGCGCGGCGCAGGGCCAACGCAATCGAGCTCGACACAAGCGAGACCACAAACATGATGAAGAACATGCCGGGATAGCCGCGGTCGATAAGCGACAGCGAGTAGCGCGGGTCGACAAACAAGAAGTTGTAGAGCGCCACGGCAGCAGCCGAGCTCAGCAAGCAATACAGGCGACTCCAGGTAAAGAATGCGCACAGCTGAACGGCGAACACATAGACGATCATGATGCTCGGCGCGAGACCCGGATGGTCGAGCAGCGCGCCCACAATCGTCGCCGCGACCAGCAGCCCCGCCGATACGCAGGCGTCATACAGAGGAGTGCGGCGCGTCAGCGTTGTGCGCCGCCACCAAAAGTTATCGGCAATATCGCCGTCCGTACGGACGTCCATCAGCGTCCCGCCCCTCTCTCAAAAACAAAAACCACCACAAAGGGGACAGGCACCTTTGTGGTGGTTTTCCCTCGTGGTGGTTCTAAGTGTAAAGCCTTCTACGACCGGCAGCCGCTAGACAAACAGCACGTGCGCGAGCAGTGCGCACACGCACGCCGCGACAAGCAGCGTCACCACGATCGAGATCACACGGTCGGCCATGTCCATGCTGGCACGATTCGTAAAGAACCGATCTTCGGCGGCGTCGACACGCGCCTCACGCACCATTTCGACCACCGCCTCACGGCCATCGAGCGCCTTTGTATCCATGTTTACCTCCCCGGCCTCATGCTTATCCATCAAAAACTAACTCCGTGTAGCCGCCGACGTCTACGGCCGCTCGTTGGGGGCCAGGCGCTGCATCTTATTCACAGCCTTGAACTTGGTGAACAGCGGCACGTACTCAAAGCTCACGTTGGAGTTCTCCAGGCCGTACCAACGCGCGGGCGTGCCGGCGGCGCGGCGAATGATGTACTTGAGCGTGATGGCCGTACGCTCGCTGGGCTCCACATCGCTTTCGGGCGCCAGAAGCTTACGGATCAGGACGAACTTGAACGTGCCGATGTTACCCGGATCCTTGTAGACCGAGTAGTCATGCGTCTGTGGCGGCAGCTCGCCGGTGGCAGCCAGGTCCTGAACAACCTGACGCAGGTAGGCATTGACGCGCTGGTTGATCTTGTAGCCCAGGTACAGATGCACGCGGAACACGTAGTCGGTGCCGAACGTCTCGACCGAATAGGCAAAGGTGTGCGGTTCGTCCATGGTCTCGACATTCACAAACCACCAGGCGCGGGCACGCTTGGGATGCTTGTCCAAGATCGAATAGACGATATCGCGGTCGATGTAGTCGGTATGGGTGTCCTTGGTCAGGTACACGACGTTGTCGCTCATGCGCTCGTAACGGTCGTCGTCACGCAGGCGCTTGAGCTGCGGCAGGTAGCTGCGCAGCGGCAGCAGCGTAAACTGGCGCTGCTCGACCGCCGTGCCGTTGTACCAGCACACCATAACGCCCATGATGAGTGCAGCCATGAGGATGGTGAAGTAGCCACCATGGAAGAACTTGGTGAGCGAGCTCACGAAGAAGAAGCCTTCGAGCAAAAGGAAGAAGGCCGCGAAGATCCACGGAGCAACCTTGAGCTTGCGCTCCTCGTGCAGGTAGAAGAAGAGCAGCATCGTGGTGCACATCATAGTCAGTGTAATGGCAAGGCCGTAGGCGGCTTCCATATGCGCCGAGTTCTGGAACAGCAGCACCACGATGACGCAGCCCACGAGCATGACGTTGTTGACCATGGGAATATAGAGCTGGCCTTTGGTCTCGGCAGGGTAGAAGACCTGCATGTGCGGCATAAGGTCCAGGCGGCTGGCCTCGGACACCAGCGAGAATGCGCCGGTGATGAGCGCCTGCGAGGCAATGATGGCCGCAACGGTGGAAAGGCCGACGGCAAAGGGACGCAGGCCCGGGGTGAGCATCTGGTAGAAGGGGTTGAGGTCGGCGATACCCATGAGCTCGGGGTTGGCAGCGTTGTTCATAAGCCAAGCGCCCTGGCCCATATAGGAAAGCAGCAGGCAGCACTTAACGAACGGCCAGGTGGCGTAGATGTTGCCGCGACCCACATGGCCCATGTCGGAATAGAGCGCCTCGGCACCGGTGGTGGCGAGGAAGCAGCTGCCCAGAATCATGATGCCCGCATGGTTGTTGGGGCTCAGCAGAAAGCCGATGCCGCGCAGCGGGTTGAGGCACAGCAGCACCGTGGGATGCTGGAAGACAAAGAACAGGCCCGTACCACCCAGGAACAAAAACCACAGCGTCATGATGGGGCCAAAGGCGCGGCCGATCTTGGCCGTGCCGATGCGCTGCACCAAGAAGAGCACGATGATGATGGCAAGCGTGATGGCGACAACGCGGGCCTGATCGTCACCAAGCACGGCGTGGACCGCCGGAATGGTGCGCAGACCCTCGATAGCCGTAGTCACGGTAACGGCAGGCGTGAGGATACCATCGGCGAGCAGCGCGGCGCCGCCCAGCATGGCGGGGATGATGAGCCACTTGCCACAACGCTTGACCAGGCTGTACAGGGCAAAGATGCCGCCCTCGCCGTGGTTGTCGGCACGCAGCGAGATCAGCACGTACTTGACGGTCGTCAGCAGCGTGACCGTCCACACGACAAGGGAGAGCGCGCCGAGCACGAACTCCTCCGTCACGCTTCCGATGCCGCCGTTGCCGGCAACGAGCGCCTTGGTTACATACATAGGACTGGTGCCGATATCGCCGTACACCACGCCCAGCGTGACGAGCATCGCCGAGATGCTCACAGGAATCGCAGCGTGCGAGGCTGCCTCCTTGGCCTTCTGTTCCATAAGCCGGTTTCCTCCCAACTTTAATGTTCGAAGGAATTATAGGTAATCGGCCCATGTTTGAATGGCACTGTTTTCCCAGCTAGATAAACATTTATACGGCCTTTAGGCCACCGTGGCGATATGGAATGTGGCAAAGGGACCGCCCCTTTGTCACATTGGCTACTTGCCGAGCCACTTTTTGAA
>CALKBB010000160.1 GCA_937989795.1 uncultured Collinsella sp.
CGGGAAGCCCATCCAGCGCTGGACCGCCAGCAAAAAGGCACGCGGTTCGATGGTCCGCTGGATGGCGGAAAACAAGGTCGAGGACGCCGCCGGTCTTACCGAGTTCAACCTTGGCTACCGCTATGTCCCCGAGCTCTCGTCCCCAGACAGCCTGACCTTCATCAACGAGCAGGCATTCTAGAAGTCTGTCGCTAGCGCAGAACTCCACCCCGGCATGCTTTCATGACATTCGGTAAAAACTCCGCTATTCTGCTAGACCGTCGGCCTTTGCAATCCCGTTTGTCGAACCGTCCTGATAGACAATCTTGACGTGCTCAACCTCGGACACCGCAACACCCGTCGGAGGCTCCAAACGCCATTCCGTCAGGGCGATATCCATGGTCGTGGGCACATCTCCTTGATCTTTGAGCTTCACCGTGAGCGTTTTGAGCGCCACGTCAAACGTCACGCGTTCGATTTCTTCACCTGGAATGGACCCACCACTCAGCTGCAACTGCACAAACTCATCGCGCGGGTACCAATAATCGCCCGGAACGGCGAACGTATTGGCATTACCGCCAGTACTCCTCACCGTCATAATCGGTAGGCTATCATCAGCCTCGAACTCCCATGCAGCGCCGCCGCGACCACCAAACGTCCAGATACAAAAGGCAATCACCAGCACGGCAAGCACCGCAAAACCAATCGCGACAAGGCCATGGTGCGCACGGCTTTCCTCGGCCGATACATCCCATTGCGTCTCTCGATATAGATGCTTGTCTTCCATGTTCGCCTCCCCACAGGCACGCTCGTTGGCCCAATCGTACCCATTCAGGCTATACTTGAGCCCACCACATAAACGGGGAGCTTGCAGGACAAGACGGCAGGCTGAGACTGGGCGCGCCCGCCCTGACCCGCAAACCTGATATGGGTAATGCCAACGAAGGGAGCCGTGCCAATGAGCACACAGACCGAGCCCAAGCTCGTCACGCAAATCGACTTCGCCCGCGCCGGGCAGATCACACCACAGATGAAGGAGGTCGCCGAGCGCGAGCATCGCGACCCCGAGTTCATCCGCGAACGCGTGGCCGACGGCCGCATCGCGATTCCCGCCAACATCGTGCACATCAAAAAGGGCATGCGCGCCTTTGGCGTCGGTGAGGGCCTATCCACAAAGGTCAACGTGAACCTGGGCATCTCGGGCGACAAGGCCGATGCCGCCGAGGAATGGAAGAAGGTCAAGATCGCCGAGGACTTTGGCGCCGACGCCATCATGGACCTCTCCAACTCGGGCAAGACACGCCAGTTCCGCCAGCAGCTCATCGACGAGACGCCGCTCATGGTGGGCACCGTCCCCATGTACGACGCCATCGGCTACATGGAAAAGCCGCTGGTCAAGCTTACCAAGGACGACCTGCTCGAGGTCGTGCGCGCACACGCCGAGGACGGCGTGGACTTTATGACCATCCACTGCGGCATCAATAAATCGGTCATCAAAACTTTCAAGGAGACCGGCCGCCTCATGAACATCGTCAGCCGCGGCGGCTCGCTGCTGTTTGGATGGATGGAGGTCACCGGCAACGAGAATCCGTTCTACGAGTTCTACGATGAGGTGCTCGAAATCTGCCACGAGTACGACGTGACCATCTCGCTCGGCGACTCCTGCCGCCCGGGCTGTCTCTACGATTCCAACGACGCCACCGAGACCGCCGAGATGATTGAGCTCGGCAAGTTGTGCAAGCGCGCCTGGGCCGCCGGCGTCCAGGTTATGGTCGAGGGACCGGGCCACATGGCGCTCGACGAGATCGCCGCCAATATGAAGCTGCAGAAGCGCCTGTGCTACAACGCCCCGTTCTATGTGCTCGGGCCGCTGGTGACCGATATCGGCGTGGGTTACGACCACATCACCGCAGCCATCGGCGGCGCTATCTCCGCGAGCTCGGGCGCCGACTTCCTGTGCTACGTGACGCCCGCCGAACACCTGTGCCTGCCCAACGCCCAGGACGTGCTCGACGGCCTCATGGCCACCAAGATCGCCGCACACGCCGCCGATATCGCCAAAAAGGTGCCCCACGCCCGCGACATGGACGACAAGATGGGTCAGGCACGCCGCAAGCTCGACTGGGACGCCATGTGGAAGTGCGCGCTCGACCCGGTCACCGGCAAGAAGCGCTACGAGGAATCCCCCGCCGCCACCGAGGGCACCTGCACCATGTGCGGCAAGATGTGCGCCGTCCGCACCGTCAACAAGGTGTTCGAAGGCACGACGATTGACCTCGGCATGGAGGACTAACTCGTCACCGAAGCCACAATCGGCCACAAGGTGTTCGCCAATTGTTGACATGTGAACATTTTCTTACATTTACGTAAAGATTGCACCACCCGCCCGGGATCGGCATACAGCCGGCCCGGGCACTTTATAATGCAGGCAGAAGACCCATTTGAATCCGACCGAACAAGGGAGCGAACATGGATCGCAGTAAGGTACCCGCCGTTCTATCCATCGCAGGATCCGATTCCAGCGGTGGCGCCGGCATTCAGGCCGACATCAAGACCATCACGGCGCACCGTCTGTATGCCGAGACGGCCATCACGGCCATAACCGCACAAAACACGCTCGGTGTCACCGCTGTGCAGAATATCTCCCCGGATATTGTCGCGGCGCAGATCGATGCCGTTTTTGACGACATTCGCCCCAACGCAGTCAAGATCGGCATGGTCTCCTCTGCCGAGATTATCGAGGTTATCGCCGACCGCTTGAGTGCCTGGGACGCACAAAATATCGTCGTCGATCCCGTCATGGTCGCCACCTCGGGCGCTCGCCTGATCGCAGAGGACGCCGCCGAAGCGCTTACACGTCGCCTGTTCCCGCTGGCGACCGTCATCACGCCCAACATTCCCGAGGCCATGGCGCTGCTCGACTACGAGGTCGATTCCGAGCGCACACAGCAAAATGCCGCCATGCTTCTCACCCGCCGCTTTGGATGCGCGTCTCTCGTTAAGGGCGGGCATTTTGTCAACGAGGCCAACGATGTGCTAGCAGAGCCCGCGCCGCTCGATGACGAGGGCAACCATCTGGGCGATCCGCTCACCACGTGGTTCCATCACAAGCGTATCGAGACCGGCAACACACATGGCACCGGCTGCACGCTCTCGTCCGCCATCGCCTGCGCGCTGGCCCAGGGCATGGATCTTGCCGATGCCGTCAACGCCGGCAAGGCCTACCTAACGGGCGCTCTCGCCGCCGGCTTTGACATGGGCAAAGGCTCCGGCCCCGTCAACCACATGTGGCAGTATTAAGATTCGCAGCCCAAAACCACCGCAAAGGCGCCCGTCCCCTTTGCGGTGGCTTGGGGTCGCGCTACTCTCCGAGCATCTCTTGGA
>CALKBB010000161.1 GCA_937989795.1 uncultured Collinsella sp.
TGGTCATTGGCTTCGCGCGCAGATGGCGTTTGACCTTGAGGCTGAGAAAAGGCGGATTGAACCGGAGCTCGATGAGATTGTTCCTGTTCAGCAGGCTATTGCATTGTAAAGCCCAAAGACGCTGAGGATGGAGTGGCGATGGAGAGACGCAAACGGTCTGTCGTATATAGTCCGGGTGGTTGCGGATGCGGCTTGTTGTTGCTCCCGGTTGTTGCCGTGGGCATTGGCGTGATGTTTGCGCTTGCCGGGCTGGCCGCAGCGGCACTCGTGTTGCTGATAGTTGCCATTGGCGTGACAATCTGGCTCTGCCGCTCCCGCGAGCAGCGCCGTGACAATGGTAAATCCAATGTTGGATGGATTATCTTCTTGGTCTTTGCCTACCTGCTGAGTATCAGCTACCTGGTGTTCTTCATCCTGCTGATGATCAGCACCTTTACCGGTGAATCTGTCACGGTGGGCTAAGGGCTCGTTTTCCAAACGTTTGATTTGCGGCTTGTGGTTTGACATTCATTTGAATGTTCGTACAATGGTCGTGGTCGAATCTAGAGACATCTTCGGCCGCGTGTCCTGTGCGCAGGGCATTTCCGAGTTTTGGAAAGAAACAAAGTATGCAAGAGAATAGGATCGATGCATTTGAGCGCAAGCTCGATGCCGGGCTCGTGCTATCCATCGTAGCGACGGGCATCATGTCATTTTCGGGCGTGTGCGTGGAGACGGCGATGAACGTCACGTTTCCAACGCTGATGCGCGAATTTGGGGTCAATACCGCAACTGTTCAGTGGCTCACCACGGCATATCTGCTGGTGCTTGCCGCCGTTGTCCCCGTATCGGGTTTCTTGAACCGGCGGTTTAAAACCAAGCACGTCTTTTGTTTCGCCATGGCGTTCTATATCGCGGGCATCGTGTGCGGTATGACGGCCCAGGTTTTTCCGGCATTATTGCTGGGACGTGTGCTCGAGGGAATCGGCACGGGCGTCGCGCTGCCACTCATGTTCAATATCATTACCGAGCAGGCGCCCCGGGAGCGCCTGGGCCTTATGATGGGCATCGGTTCATTGGTCACGGCAGTGGCGCCTGCTGTGGGCCCGTCGGTGGGCGGATGGCTTTCCGAGACGTTTGGCTGGCGCGCGATTTTCGCCGCACTGCTTCCCCTGTTGCTCGTAGCTTATGTGTTGGGCATTTCTTCCATTCGTCAAAGCCATAAGGTTTCCCGCGAGTCGTTTGATGTTCCGGGGTGGCTGTGTCTTGCCGCATCGTTTGCGTGTCTGGTGCTTGCGGTCGATGAGGGGGCGAATCTTGGCTGGACGAGTCCGGCAATCATCGTTTTGTTTGTCGCGTTTGTCATCCTGCTGGCCCTCTTTGTGCGCCGCGAGCGCTCGTGCGATGCGCCGTTAATCAATCTGGGTATTTTCGGTCGACAGGGCTATGTGTTTGGATTGGGCGTCGCGGTGTCGCTGCAGTTTACCGTTTTGGGCTTCTCGTTTCTGCTGCCTTCCTTTGCCCAGCTCGTTTTGGGCGTGGGCCAGACGGAGGCCGGCTCGATTCTTCTGTGGGGCTGTCTGGTCGGTGCCGTCTTGGCTCCGTTTTCGGGGCAGCTTCTTGATCGATTTGGTGCTCGGCTTCCCATTATGCTCGGTGTTGGCCTTTCGTTGTTTGCGGCCTGTCTGTATGCAGCCACGATCTTGCGTCTCTCGACGATGCAGCTGGCGTTGGTATATGCGGTGTTTGCCTCCGGACAAGGCCTCATGTACGGCAACAACATGACGTGTGCGTTGCGCTTTTTGCCCGTCGAGGTCAAGCCGGACGGCAACGCCATGTTTACGACTCTGCAGCAGCTCTCGGGCGCCATCGGTACCAGTGTGATTGCCGCCGTGGTAAATGCAGCTCAGGCTGGTGTTGCCGATTCGGCCATGGCACAGGCGACCGCGGCCGGTGCACAGTCGGCGACGCTGGTGCTTGTCTGCGCGATGGCGCTCTCGTTTGTCTTTGCGCTGCTCGAGACGGGGCGGGCTCGCCGCTAGTTCTTTCGCTGCTTGGCAATTTCATTTGCAGCCTTAGCTCTCAGCTAATGAATTCAAGTTCAATCCTTCCTACGATGGGCTGTGTGCCGGCACGGTGGCCGGATCGTAGGAAGGATGCATAATGGCAAAAGAAGGAAAGAAGCCGATCGGTAAGATCGTTCTGGGCATAATCGTTGTGCTCGTTATCGTCGGCGCTGTGGGTTCCATGGGCGGCAACTCCTCTGACTCATCTACGGGCGATGTGTCGAAACCTGCCGAGGCATCGCAGCAGGCCGAAGAGCAACAAGAGCCGCAGGAGCCTTATACGATTGCCGACGAGGTCGAGGATACCTCTAATCAGTTCGCCTATAAGATCACGGGTACGCTGACCAATAACACGGACAAGGAAAAGAGCTACATTCAGATCGAGTACGTTTTGTATGATGCTGATGGCAACCAGGTTGGAACTGCCCTCGCGAACACCAATCATTTGAAGGCGGGTGGCTCCTGGAAGTTCGAGGCGTTGGGTACGGTGCCTCCTGATCAGGTCGCCAGCTGGGAGCGCTCGGATGTGAGCGGTTTCTAGCATGCTGTATATGCTTGGGGGAGGTGAAGTCGTATGCCCGATAAAAAGTTGACCGAGGAGCTGCTCAACGAGCTGCTCGATGCGCCGAGCATCGATGGCTATATCAAGGAACACGACTTTGCCGCCCCTTCGCTTTCGGACTACCTCAAACAGTTACTGCAAGAGAAGGGTTTGGAGCGCTCTCGCGTGGTACGTATGGCCGACCTCAACGAGACGTTTGGCTATCAGATCTTTACCGGTGCGCGCCATCCAAGTCGCAATAAGGTGCTGCAGATTGCCTTTGCTATGGCGCTGTCGATGAAGGAGACCAACCGCGCACTGACGGCTGCCGGAGTGAGCGTCCTCAACTGCAAAGACCGCCGCGACGCGATTATCATTTTTTGCATCGATCGTGGCTGCAGCCTGCAAAAGGTCAATGAGGAGCTGTATCGCTTTGGCGAGGAGACGGTGAGCTAACGGTTAGCTGCCGGCGGAGGCGCCGTTCACGACATTTTGAACGTGCAGGGCACGGGCGTCATGGTGCGTCCGTGCCCTGCGTTATTATGGACGCTATGGATACTCAGAGCCCAACATATTCCGATGACGAGCTGACCGCAGCGCTTGCCGAGCACCTGGCGTCGCTCGATCGCGACGACAGCTATCGCGTGGAGCGTGTACTTAAGCGCTCGTCCGTTGAAACAACCGAGCTCGTGTACTTTGAAGGAACCGGCGGTGGTTCGCTCGGTCCCTTTGTTCGTAAACGCATCGATGCTTCGGCTCAAATCGGCGGGGCATACGAACGCCTGTTTGCGGCCCAGCATGCCGGGCGACGTTACGAGCACTTGCCTCGGATTGTCGATTGCCACCGCGTGGGCGACGAGCTTTGCGTGGTCATGGAATACATCGAAGGCGAAACGCTCGGGGCCCTGGTGGGGCGTTTGGG
>CALKBB010000162.1 GCA_937989795.1 uncultured Collinsella sp.
CGGTCCATGCGGCTCGTGTCCACGCCGTCGAGCGTAATGCGGCCGCCGTCGATCTCGTAAAAGCGCATGAGCAGGTTGATGAGCGTGGTCTTACCCGCACCCGTGGTTCCCACCACCGCGATCTTCTGACCCGGCTCGGCGGTAAACGACACGTCGCGCATGAGCGGCTTTTCGGGCGTGTAGCCAAAGCGCACATGCTCAAAGGCGACGCGGCCCTCCACGCGACCCGGCAGTCTGGCGGCCTCGACCGGCTGCGGATCCGCCTCCATCTCGGGTTCATCGAGCAGGTCGAACACGCGCTCCGCACTCGCCAGCGCGCTCTGTAGCGAGTTGAAGGTAAACGACAGCTGCGTCATGGGCTCGGACGCCTCATAGATAAACTGGAAGAACGCCTGGAACACGCCGACGGTCATATGCCCGGCAACCAACATGCTGCAGCCCACAAGCGCAATCACGATTTGCGCCAAGCGGCCGATAAAACGCACCGCGGGACCGACGGCGTTAATCATAAAGTCGGCCTTGGTGCTCACGCGCGCTAGTTCCCTCGAGGCCTGGTGTACCTCGGCGGAACTCTGACGCTCGCGGTTAAACGCGCGAATCACCAGACGGCCCGAGTAGCCTTCCTCGACTGCGCTCGTGATCTTGGATACCCACTCCTGGCGCTCACCCGTCACATCATGCGTACGGCGCGAAACCACCTTGGTCACCAGAAGCGATACCGCCGTAAAGCCCAAAAAGACCAACGTGAGCCTGACGCTATAGACGAACATCATGATTATGGCGCCCGTCACGGTACCGATCGACATCAGCAGCTGCAGCAATCCGCGCTGCATACTCTCGGACATCTTGTCCAAGTCGTTGGTCGCGCGGCTGACCACCTCACCGGGGCGATGCGCGTCAAAGTAGGCGAGCGGCAGGCGGCTGAGCTTTTGCGCGATGCGGTTGCGCAGGCGCAAGTTGAGTCGCTCGGCCACACTCGACATCAAAAAGCTCTGCAGCGCATAGAACGATCCAGCGGCCGTCCAGATCATAAAGTAGATGAAAATGGTCCTGCCGCAGTTCTCCCAGGTGATGTTGAAGGTGGTGTCGTTGGCAAACGCCACCTGAATGTGGCCCCACAGCTCATCGATTACGCGGGCGCTATATGCCGGCGCAGCGGTGTTAAAGATGACATAGAACACAATGCTCGCGAACACGATATAGAAGCGCCAGTGGTCGCCGGCGGCCTCACTCCACAAGCGGCGCACCGTGGCCCAGGTATCCCGGGGCGTCTCGTCCTCGTCTTCATCATCCACATCGCGCATGCGCTCCGCCTCGGCTCGAGCGCGCTCATCCTCGGCGCGCTCATTTTCCTCATAGAGCGCCTGGCGGCGAGCCTCGCGCGCGGCTGCAGCCTTGGCGGCCTCATCCAGCTCGGGTGCTACGGCAACCTGGTCGACCGTTTTATCGGCAGCGTCCGCAGCGGCGGTATCGACAACACCGCTCTGTTTCTTGAGCTCCTCGGCCATGCTACTCACCTCCCTTCATTTGCGATTCCGCGATGGCGCGGTACACCTCGCAAGTTTCCATAAGCTCGCCATGCGTGCCCA
Organism: uncultured Collinsella sp.; assembly: GCA_937989795.1. Taxonomy (GTDB): domain Bacteria; phylum Actinomycetota; class Coriobacteriia; order Coriobacteriales; family Coriobacteriaceae; genus Collinsella. Next base: position 1,590 of record CALKBB010000162.1, read on the forward strand.
GCCCCACAACCTCACCGTCCTTGAGCACGACAATCTGGTCGGCGTGCAAGATCGTCGAGATGCGCTGCGCGATGATGAGCACCGCGGCATCGCGCGTCTCGTCCTGCAGCGCGTGGCGCAGCGCCGCGTCGGTCTTAAAGTCCAGAGCCGAAAAACTGTCGTCGAAGATATACAGATCGGCATGCTTCATGAGCGCACGGGCGATTGCCAAACGCTGGCGCTGACCGCCCGAAAAGTTCGTGCCGCCCTGGGATACCGGCGTATCGAGCCCCTGCGGCTGATCGAGCACAAAGGTGCTCTGGGCAACCTGGAGCGCATGAAGCATGTCGGCCTCAGTCGCGTCTTCATTGCCAAAGCGCAGATTGCTTGCCACGGTGCCCGAGAACAGCCATGCCTTTTGCGGCACATAGGCAATGCGCCCGCGAATCTCTCCTTGCGAAAGCTCGCGCAGGTCGACGCCGTCCAGGCGAATGGTGCCCTTGGTGGCATCGTGGAAGCGCAGCAGGAGCTTGGCCACCGTCGACTTGCCCGAGCCCGTCGAGCCGACGATCGCGGTCGTCTGACCGCGGCGACAGGTAAAGTTCAGATCGCGCAGCGTGTCCTCGTCGGCGTCGTCAAAACGAAACGACATATGATCGAACACGGCGACCGCGTCGGCTCCGTCCTTAGAGTCGGACGTTCCCGCGTCGAGCGTACCCTCACCATCGACGATGCTCGGCTCAATCGCCAGCACTTGCTGTGCACGGCTTAGGCACGCCGCGGCGCGCGGCAGCGTTAGCATCACCATCTGCGCCATCATCACAAAGAACAGGATCAGGATTGCATACTCGAGCACCGCCGAGATGCTCGCAATCTGCATCGCATGGGCGCCCACGCGGTTGCCGCCCACCCACAGCACCGCCACCTCAGCGATGTTTATCAAAAAGAAGGTGGAGCTGTCGAGGCCCACAAACAGGTGGTTGACCTTAATGGCGTTGTCCGCGTAATCGCTAAATACCTCGTCCAGGCGCTGCTCCTCGTGGCGCTCCTTATTGAAAGCGCGGATGACGCGAACGCCCACGATGTTCTCGCGCAGCACCACGTTCATGCGGTCGATAAAGCTCTGCAGGCGCATAAAAATCGGCGCGGCGTTAGCCACCGTAAAGACCGCCGTCACCAGCACGATCGCAACCACCGCGCCCAGCAGCGTGCCCATGGCGGGATCGATAAACCAAGCAAAAATAATGCCCGCGACGGCCAAGAACGGCACCGGCAGCACCAACTGAATCGTCTGCAGGATTGCCTGCTGAATCACGTTGATGTCGTTGAGCGAGCGCGTGATCATCGATCCCGTGCCAAAACGCTCAAAGTCGCTGGCAGCGAGCTCGAGTGATTTGTCGTACACGGCATTGCGGATATCACAGGCCACGTTGGCGGCCAGGCGCGCCGAAAGATAGCAGCCCAGCACCGTGCCACCGCTGGCCATGCTGGTCGCGATAAACATGTATAGGCCGTTGCGTAAAATGTAGTCGACATCGCCCGTGGTAATACCGGTGTTGACCATGTTCGCCAGCATCGTGGGAACCAACAGCGTACCGACGTTATCTATCAGCACCGCAAACAGCGTCACCGCGATCAGACCGCGATACGGCCTCATAAACCTCATTAAGAGTCGCATGTGTCCCCCTCGCCCTTATCGTCTGCCTCGTTCTCGGCGGCCACTTGCCGTTTAAATGCCTCGCACTCTTCGTTCAGAACATGGGAGAATTTACCGACCAGGCGCATGATCTCGCGCTGTTCCCACGGCTCGAGCGCTTCGAATGCCTGTTGCTCGGCTTTTTGCGCCGGTAACGCGTAGCGCCTGGCAAACCGCACGCCTTCTTCGGTCAGTCGCACAACCTTGTTCTTACGACTGCCCTCGGCAAACTCCAACGTCGCAAGCTCTCGCGCCCTAAGCGTCTTGATCGCCGAATTGATGGTCTGTTTGCTGTAGAACCATTCACTCGTCAGCCGACTCACGGCAACGCTTCCGCCCGCTGCACTCGTGTCGACGAGCATCCAGTAGGCGCAGTCCGAAAGACCGCAGGCGCGCGCGAACTCCGAATAGATACGGTCAAGCCCGTTGAGCATCCGGTCGAAATCGACCAGCGTAACCGCGCTATTCATCTATCCCACCATTCGATTGTCCGAGTTTTGACCAATTTCTATTTCTAGATTAGTCCGAGTTTTGACTATCGTCAATAAGCTCGTTATATACGGGCGACCCTATATAGCATATCGACAGAAAAAGGCCGCCGGCGCGGGGGCGGCGCCGGCGGTCACGCGAGAATAGCGATGTATTTGCCCGTTAGGCAGCGACGGCCTCGTAGACCGTTGCGCCCGCAAAGCTGTCGTGCAGGCTCTTGCCGCAGATCCAAGGCAGCTCGACGACCTCGCAGACCGTGTTGACCAGCTCGGAGCAGTCAGTAAAGTGGCCCTTATCGTTGAGGGCCTCGCAATCCTGAACACGCCAATAGCCATCGGTGTGCGTGATGTAGTACTCGTGATCGTTGATCGACACGAAAGCTCGCGTCTTGGAACGCAGCAGCTTCAGAAATCCTTCGAAGTCAGTCTCGACGACATCTCCAGCCTGGAACATGATAGTTACCTCCTGGCCCAGCGCCACCACAGCGCATTGATAAACGTTGGTACCCCTTTAGTAAAACCTTTATCAATGGATATGCGCCCATGATTTAGGCAAGTGGTAAAAAACCGCAGGGTAGACGGGATAAAACGTTTAACCATCTCATCAGCTTCTCACATTCTTGCCGCAGTTTTATGCAAACCGACTTTTCCGATTGGTAGCTATTGCTGTTTGGGGCCCTCTGCGCGACTACGGCTACGGCACGACGGGTAAGAACGGAGCATCTGCAACGTCATCGCTAGGAGAACTCATGGAGACCATCGAAGCGCTCATCCATCGCCGTAGCTGCCGCAACTACAGCGATCGCCCCGTCGAGGCAGAAAAGCTCGCACGCATTATCGAGGCTGGCCAGTATGCACCGAGCGGCATGGGCCGCCAGCCGGTGACGTTTGTCGCCGTCACCGACCCCGCGACCGTCGAGCGTCTCTCGCAGCTCAACGCCCAGGTCATGGGCAGCAACGGCGACCCCTTCTACGGCGCTAAAACCGTTGTAGTGGTGCTCGTCGACCGCAGCGTGCCGACGCACCTCGAAGACGGATCGCTTGCCATGGGCAATCTGCTCAATGCTGCCTATGCGCTGGGTGTTGATTCGTGCTGGATTCATCGCGCCCACGAGGTTTTCGATTCGCCCGAGGGCCTGGAGCTGCTGGCCAGCTGGGGTCTGCCCGCCGACGGAAGCCTACGCGGCGTCGGTCACTGCATTCTGGGCTACGCCGAGGGCACGCCTCCCGAAGCAAAGCCACGCCGCGACAACGTGGTGTATGTCAGATAATTTGTTCCGCCGTTCTACCGAACGGCGGACCGGCCGACGCT
>CALKBB010000163.1 GCA_937989795.1 uncultured Collinsella sp.
CCCTCCCAGCCGTCGGGAATGTCGTTGGCCGGCGCCTCCTTGGTGTTGGCGTCTGCCGAGAATGCGTCGGCGATCAGCGCGTCGGGCGACATGACCAGCTGCACGCCCTTCTTCTTGGCGTACTCGAAGTTCTCCTGATCCTGGAACATACGGCCAGCGGAGCGCTCCATAGCCAGAGCCTTGCCGCGGGCGGGGCACATCTCCACGCAGGAGCCGCAGCCAGTGCAGTCCTCAGCGGAGACGCCGATGAAGAACTTCTTGCCGGGAGCGGTCTTGCAGTCCACGGTGGTCAGTCCCTCAGCATCCTCTTCCTTCAGAATGTAAGGACGGATGACAGCGTGGGGGCAGACGGTGGAGCACCAGTTACACTGGGTGCAGTTCTCGGCGTGCCAGACGGGGATGTCCACGGCGATGCCGCGCTTCTCGTAACGGGACGTACCCAGCGGCATGGTGCCGTCCTCCATGCCCTTGAAGGCGGAAACAGGCAGATCGTCGCCCTTCTGGGCGTTGATGGGCACGAGGATGTTCTTGATAACGTAGGGCAGGCTCTCATCGACGGGCTTCAGGGCCTTGCCGGTGAGGTTCGTCCACTCGGGCTTCACCTTGACCTCCACCAGCGCGTTGATGCCGGCGTCCACGGCGGCGATGTTCATGTTGACGATCTTGTCGCCCTTCATGCCGTAGGTCTTCTTGATGGATTCCTTCAGCAGGGCCACGGCCTTGTCGAAGTCGATCACGTTGGCCAGCTTGAAGAAAGCGGTCTGCATGATCATGTTGATGCGGCCGCCCAGACCCACTTCCTGGGCCACGGCAACGGCGTCAACGTTGAAGAACTTCAGGTGCTTGCGGGCGATGGTGCGCTTCATGGAAGCAGGCAGGTGCTTTTCCATGTCTTCCAGCGACCAGTTGGAGTTCAGCACGAAGGTACCGCCGTCCTTGATGCCGTCCAGGATGTCGTACTGGGTGACATAGGCCGCCTTGTGGCAGGCGATGTAGTCGGCCTGGGTGATGAGGTAGGAAGACTGGATGGGGCTCTTACCGAAGCGCAGGTGGGACACGGTGAAGCCACCGGACTTCTTGGAGTCGTAAGCGAAGTAGGCCTGAGCGTACATATCGGTGTTGTCACCGATGATCTTGACGGCCTGCTTGTTGGCACCCACGGTACCGTCGGCGCCCAGACCGAAGAACTTGCACTGCACGGTGCCGGCGGGCACGGTGTCGATCTCTTCTTCAACGTCGAGGCTCAGGTTGGTCACGTCGTCGACAATGCCGATGGTGAACTCGCGCTTGGGCTCGTCCTTCTTAAGCTCCTCGAAGACAGCAAACGCGGACGCGGGAGGCGTGTCCTTGCTGCCCAGGCCGTAACGGCCGCCGACGACCTTGATGCCCGTCTTGCCGGCCTCGTAGAGAGCGGAGACGACGTCCTGGTAGAGCGGCTCGCCGATGGAACCCGGTTCCTTGGTGCGGTCCATAACGGCAATCTTCTTGACGGTCTCGGGGAGAACGTCAACGAAGTGCTTGATGGAGAACGGACGGAACAGACGAACCTTGACCAGGCCGACCTTCTCGCCGTGAGCGTTGAGGTAGTCGATGACTTCCTCGAGCACGTCGCAGAAGGAGCCCATGCACACGACGACGCGATCAGCATCGGGAGCGCCGTAGTAGTTGAACAGGCCGTAATCGGTGCCAAGCTTCTCGTTGATCTTCTTCATGTAGCCCTCGACGACGGCAGGGAGCTCGTCGTAGACCTTGTTGCAGGCCTCGCGGTTCTGGAAGAAGATGTCGCCGTTCTCGTGGCTACCGCGGGTGTGCGGGTGCTCAGGGTTGAGCGCGTGGTCGCGGAAAGCCTGGACGGCGTCCATGTCGCACATCTCGGCAAGATCCTTGTAGTCCCACATGGCGACCTTCTGGATCTCGTGGCTGGTGCGGAAGCCGTCGAAGAAGTTAAGGAACGGGGTCTTGCCCTCGATGGCGGCAAGGTGAGCCACCGGCGAGAGGTCCATGACCTCCTGGACGTTGCCCTCGGCGAGCATGGCGAAACCGGTCTGGCGGCAGGCCATGACGTCGGAGTGATCGCCAAAGATGTTCAGGGCGTGGGAAGCGACGCAACGCGCGGAGACGTGGAAGACGCCCGGGAGCTGCTCACCCGCGATCTTGTACATGTTCGGGATCATCAGGAGCAGGCCCTGAGAAGCCGTGTAGGTGGTGGTCAGAGCACCAGCGCCCAGCGAACCGTGAACGGTACCGGCTGCACCTGCCTCGGACTCCATCTCGACGACCTTGACCGGGGTGCCAAAGATGTTCTTGCGACCCTGGGCCGCCCACTGGTCGACATGGTCGGCCATCGGGCTGGACGGCGTAATGGGATAAATTCCCGCTACCTCGGTGTACGCATACGAAACATATGCGGCCGCCTCGTTGCCGTCCATAGACTTAAACTTACGCGCCATATACCCCTCTCCTCTCATATAGGTATACAGGCCCCGGCGATCGCCGGGATGTTGGCGTGATGGGATTTACGCTGTTGCTTCCAATCATCTGGCAGGCAGGCTCAGCAGCAGGTACATGGCGTGGAGAGAAGACATGCCGAGGCGAGGGGCAGCTGATGCGCCCTACAGGCCCGACCGCCCGTCTTGCACATGACCGAGCGCCGCAAAGGCCGCATGCCGGATGCTCCCGGGCACGCCCCGGCGATGGGAAGCGCCCGCAACGGAAATCCGCATGCGGGCTTATTGTACCCCGCCGCCAAGCCATATTTCGACAAATATAGGTGGGCGGTAAAGGTTTACCCTAGGTGACTGCCGAGAGCAAAATGATCCCTTGGGGACGGAGGAAAACGGATCACCGAAGAGGTGTTCGACCCCGATGATCCGTTTTCCTCCGTCCCCAAGGGATCATTTGGCAGGACTGGCTAGAGGGCGCCAAGGAGGATGGCGTAGGTGGTGGATTCGCCGAGCCTGAGCTCGTCACCGGGGTTGAGCTGAGCGGAGCGGCCGGGCTCGACCTGGGTGCAGACGTTCGTCGCGCCGTTTACCACCACGGTTCCGTTGGTGGACGACAGGTCCTCGACGTACCAGACATTTTGGCCATCGCACCACACGTGGGCATGGCGAGCCGAAACGTCATCGCCCACATCGGTGATATCGCCTTCCCCCGTCGCCAGCGCACCGATCTCCACGCCCTGCTCACTCGGCTGAATCCAGCGCGGAGCGCTCACCACGTAGCCGTTTTGCACGCGAAGCAGGCCCAGCGGATGCGCAGGCGCCGCCTCGTGATCGCCCGTGACCGTCGAGGTGCTCAGCGAGCGCGGCGTCGACGTGGCGCCGCCGCAGGTCGCATGAGCGTAGTCGATGGCATAGGTCACCGAGGATCGAACATCTGCCGAGCAACCGACGGCTACAAACAGCACCAGCACGGCCTCGGCACGTTCGGCGGGCATAAGCTCCGCCGCCTGCGACAGGCGCTCGACCGCATTGCGGTAGAGGCTCGTATCCTGATGGCATTCCTCGAGCGCCCGCACCATGGGCTCGCCAGCGGGCCCGCACACCATGTTGATCACCGCCGTGGCATTCATGGGATTGCGGCGGCGCAGGGCCAGATGCGACATGATGCGCGCGGCCGAGGTGCCGTAATCGGCAAAATAGCGCTCCTGCAGCGTGCCGACCGGAGCGCGCACGATAAAACGCGAGACCCAGGAGCGATCGGCGGCGCGGCTCTGTGGACTACGGCCGTCGGCGAGCGGGCGGCTCGAGAGCACCAGGCCGCACAGTTCGATATGGCTCAGGTGCGCTGCGCGCTTAAAGATGCCAAACATTGCCCCGCACGGGGTGAGCTCAGCTTGAGAAGCCATGGCTTAGCCCTCCTTGGTCGCAGAGATAGTGTCGGATACTTCGGCCGGCCCGCCAAAGGCGCGAACAGCCGCGGCTCCGCCGGCAAGCGGCGTCGCCATGGGAATTTTCGCACGTCGTGCTGACACGACGGGAAGCTCAAAGGCAAACCCCATCGCCAGCAAAAACCACGTGAGCGCATAGGTTGCAATTATGGCGGCCACCAGGCCACCCGCCACGGCATGCTGGGAAAACACGGCGCATGCGAGTGCGGCCAGAGCCGGAACCTCACAGGCGGAAAGGGCCAACACGCCCTGCAGGAACCCCGCGCGGCGATTGCGCGCCAAGGCTCCGACGGCAATGCCCGCCACGCTCGGCAGCGCCAACGCCAGCACGGCGACGATGCCCGGCAGTGTGCCGGACCACGAAATGTGCCCCACGGCAACCGTCATACGAGCACCCGACGCCAGCAGCGCCGCCGACACCACCACAACGGCCCATACGAGGCCGCAGACAGCCGCAGCGCCAATCATCGCAGCGCGACGGACCGCGCGACCGGACGCGTCCATGGGACAGGGCATGAGCGGCTCGGCGCGAAGCGAGCGGGCGACATTTTGCGCATAGTGGTCGCAAAATGCCGAGAGCGCCGCCTCCACCGCAGCCGGCTCGGGACGATCTTCCTGATGGCAGGACAGGCAGGCCATCACCACATCGAACAGCTGAGCGTCGACAAACGCCAGCGCATCGCGCAGATCCTCGGAATTTGGATCGAGCCCCAGCTGCTGAGCCTGTTCGGCCGCGGCAAGTGCCACATCGGGCTCGCGTCGCAGCAGTTGCGTCAAGTCGCAGCCGGGCGCGTGGGCGCCGACGGGATAATCGGGCAGCGTATCCATCTTGAGACGATAAGGGCTGGCGATATCGCGCGTCTTTTTGCGCGAGCCCGAAGTACCCGACGTGCCCGGCGCTACTTCGTACGGCGCGACACCGGCGATGAGCTCATAGACCGTGCTCGCCGCGGCATACACGTCGATTGCCGGCGACATGCGCAAAACGCGCAGGTCGGCAATATCGTCGGTGAGCATCTCGGGCGGAGCGTAGGCAACCGTCGCGCGACGCAACGTGGCGTAGCGCTCTGTAAAGGACTCCCTGCCGCCGGTTCCCGCCACCGCAGAGGCAGGCTCGAGCGCCAGCGACGAGCCAAAATCGATGAGGCACAAATCGAACGTGCCTTCGGCAAGCTGTCGGTCGAGCGGTAGGCGCGCCGTGCGCACCATAATATTGGCCGGCGAGATGTCGCGATGGACGAACCCCTCCCCCACCAAGCTCATGCGGCAGAGCAGATCGAACAGGTCGCGACCCAGGCGCGCCGCCACGAGCGGCGACAGACGTCCGGCATCGTCCACGGCGAGTCGCGAACGCAAGCGGGCGAGCGTCTCGCCCTCGACCCACTCCATGACAATCGCGGGCACGCCGTCGACCTCGCCCCACCCGTACAAGCGGGGAAAGCCCTTAAGGCCCGAAAGGGCACGATGGCATTCATATTCCTCGCGAAACGCCGCCTTGAACTTGGTGACCAGCGCCTCGTGGGCGACATCGTCATCAAATTCGTCGCGCGTTGGCAAGATGAGCTGCTTGAGCGCCACGGCCTCGCCCTGCGCGTTGACGGCACGCGTCACACGGCCGATACCACCACGGCGCATGGTGGCGTCATCGGCAAACAGCATCGTAAAACGGCGCAGGTAGGCGGGAAGCTCGTCCGGGCCCAGCGCAATGGCGGGCTCAAACCCTCCAACGCGTGCCAGGCGCAGGCCCACCATAGGGTCTCGGTTTAGCGCGCACGATGTGCTAGAAGCAAGGCTATTCGTCATAGGGCGATCGCCGCCACTTTAGCGTTGAAATTGTTGAGCGCGACGTCATCGTCACCGTAATGCCCCACCCATCGGCACAGATTGGTGTAGCAGCCCCATAGGTTGGCGTATTGCTGATACCACTTTGACTTGGGAGAAAACGTTTGTCGGCCAAACTCGGCACGGATGACAAACATATCGTTGGCCAGGCTATCGCACGGCCCGGTATCGCCTGTTGCGTTATAGGTCGAAACCACGCTATTGGCGCGGGCGACATAGCCATCGAGCATGTTGTATTTGGTCACGAGCCAGCTGTGTATGCTTTCCTCCTCGGTGGCCGAAAGGCCGCTGGAGCTTGTATTGCCACCGGTGTTGCCGCCCGTCGAGCTGTTGCCCCCAGACCCGCCGGAGGCGGAGCCCGAACCGGAGCCACCGCTCGAGTTCGACGAATCGGAGCTGGAACCAGACGAACCGGAGCCGCCAGGTTTCCCCGACTGCTGTGTATCCTGACCCTTTTGCTGCTCGGCCTTGCTTACGACGGCCGAAACACTGTTATCGGAAAGGTGATGGATGATCTTGGTGTTGGTGAGCACGATGGTCTTACCGTTGGCAAGCGTGACCTCGTTGTCCGGTGCCTCGGCGCTGCCCGCGTCGTCGACACCAAAGACGACATGCGTGACTACGCTCGCCCAGGCGTATCCGGTTGTGGTGCCCAAATCGCTTTTGGCCTTGTGCCCCATGCGCAGCTCGCGCGCGGTACGTGCCTGCACCATAGGTGGCACGGCCAGACCGTAGGCAGAGACGCCGGCAACGACCAGCGGCAGCGAACAGGACAGCAGTACATACGCCCGAGGCGCCAGGCCCAACCGGCGCCGCATGCGCACCGCGGCGCCATGCTTTGTCTGAGTGCCCCCGGGCCGCATGTGTTCTCCTCCAACAAAAACACGCCGCTTAAAAGCGGCGCATTCTTTCATATCCACATTTGAGTGTATCAGCGAACCAAAAAGGTTGCGCAACGAATGGGCAAATACGAGGTGCGAGTGGACCCATCCACGCGATAAGCGGATGAAAAGCAGGTTTGTTGCACAACAAATGCATGAACGCGTGCCCAATTATGAGCGCCCCGTGCGGCAGGCCGACGGGACATGCCGCGGAGCTGACGCCGCCTAGATCGCGCGGCGGGCCTCGATGGCGCGGCCAAGCGTAAGCTCGTCGGCATACTCCAAGTCGCCGCCCACGGGAAGGCCGCTTGCCAGACGCGACACCTCGACGCCCAACGGCTTGATGGTACGGGCCAGATAGCTCGCCGTGGTCTCGCCCTCAATATTGGGGTTGGTGGCGATGATGACCTCGTGGATGTCCTCGTGGCCCAAGCGTGCCAGCAGCTCTCGAATGTGCAGCTGCTCGGGGCCAATCTTGTCCATGGGACTGATCACGCCGCCCAATACGTGGTAGAGGCCGTGGTAGCTGCCCGTGCGCTCAATCGCCTGGACATCGCGCGGCTCGCCCACCACGCAAATGCGAGTGGTATCGCGCATCGGGTCCTGGCAGATGGAGCACTCGTCGGCCGTGGCGTAGTTAAAGCAGCGGCTGCAAAAGTGGACCTCCTGCTTGACCTCCAGGATGGCCTCGGCCAGGCGGCGCGCCTCCTCGGCGTCGGCCTCCAACAGGTAATAGGCGATGCGCTGGGCCGACTTGGGACCAATGCCCGGCAGACGGCCCAGCTCATCGAGCAGTTTTTGCAGACTGTGGTTGGCACTCATATATATGCGTGTCTTAGAACGGCATGCCCGGGATGTTGAGGCCGCCGGTGATGGCGCCCATCTGCTTGTTGGCGAGCTCGTTGACGCCGCGGACGGCCTCGTTGACGGCAGCCATGATCATATCCTGCAGCATATCGACGTCCTCGGGATCGAGCGCATCGGGATCGATGGTGAGGTTGACGAGCTCCATCTCGCCGTTAACGGTCACCTTGACCATGCCGCCGCCGGCAGAGGCGTCGACGGTCTGGGACTTGAGGTTCTCCTGCGCGGCGGCAAGCTGCTCCTGCATCTTGCGAGCCTGCTTCATCATCTGCTGCATGTTCATACCGGCCATGATGGCTCCTTTACGTGCGGCCGCACGCCGAGCTGCAAGGGCAGCCGGAGCACGGCGGGACTTTCAAACTCAAAAATCGTACCACGGCGCGCGGCGAGAGAGCGGGGCGGACGTGTTACCTCAGTCGATATACATGTCCTCCAATACAAACCGCACTCAAAGATTATGCAAGGTCGAATTATGCAAGGTTGCATAATATCGCACACTCAATCTAGTAGAGCCGAATCCGGCATTTCATGTGCGCCACTAAATAGCTAAATGCCGAACCGCTGCTCGAGGCGGCGCACATGGCGGCAGGGTATAATTTGATTGCCATAGATAGTAATTTGGAGGTGCCCCATGAATGCCCCCAACGCGCTCCAAAACATCCGCTCAAAACACCCCGTTGCATATGTGGTTCTCTATCTCTTTGTCGGCTGGGCATTGCTGGTTGTCATCACCCATGCCATAGCTTTTGGAGCAGAACTGCTGATAGCCAGCTCGGACCAGCCCGTCGTCAAATGGGAGACGACCGATGAGTGCACCGACGAAACCCGAACCGTCTACTACAACAGCCCGTCCCTCTATCAAGAGTTCAAGGTCAAGATAAAGGACTTCAAGATTGTCGATGCCGAGCTAGGCGTTTATTTGGCAATCGGAGCAACCATTAACGCCGAGCAAGTCGAGTACACGGACAGCCATGCGACGTATCGTATCGACCTCAGCATCCTAGGCCGACCGTCACGCACCTGTCTGCTCAAATGCGACATACGCGGCACCACACTACACATGTCCGAAATACAGATGCGCCCGGACAAGGGGTCCTCTTCTTGAGCAGTATACCCGCCTGCGCAGCTACTCCACCGGCTTGAAGATGGTGGCCTGGCCAAAGACGCTGCGGATGAGGGCCTTGGCCTCGTCCTCGGTCTGCGGGATGCTCGGGGCTGCGCCCTGATGGCCGAAGGGGCTGCCAGCACCGGGATTGGATTCCCAGGGAGCGGCGGGGACGTCGTCGTTTGCAGAGGCTGCGGGTGCCACAGCAGCGGCCTTGGTCGCGGACGCCGCACCCGGCACGTCGAACGGGGGCAGATCGTCCCCGCCGGCATCGGCAGCAAAACCACCGACCATAGCATCGTCGTAGGGCACCTGCTCGGATTCCCATGGCGCAGCCTGCGCAGGCGGCTGAGCCATGGGGACGGACGCGCGCTCGGGCGCTCGGGGCGCGGGCTCGGTCGGGAGCTTGCCCGTGGCAGGAGCACCGGCAGGGTTGTCGGAGCGCAGCCAAGGGGCCTTGGCCAGGTCGGATGACTTGGGCGCAGGCGCGGCAGCGGACTTGGGCGCGGGGATCGGAGCAGCCG
>CALKBB010000164.1 GCA_937989795.1 uncultured Collinsella sp.
CCTGCCGCTATTTTGTGAGCTATTGGGGTCACGTGATGGGCGCGCGCATGGAGTCCAAGATGCGCGAGGACCTGTTCGACCAGTATGAGCGCTTTAGCTTTGCGTACTTCGACCGCAACAGCTCGGGCGACATGATGAGCCGCGTGGTCAACGACCTGTTCGATATCTGCGAGGCGGCGCACCACGTGCCCGAATGGATCATTATTTGCGGCATAGAGATCATCGGCTCGCTTGTGATCCTCTTTACCATCGCTCCGGTGCTGGCGCTTGCCATGGCCGTGGTGACGGCGGCGTTTGCGGTCGTCATGTTTTGGCAGAACATGCGCATGCGCGAGGTCTTTAGCGATAACCGCAAAAAGATTAGCGGCATCAACGCGCAGCTGCAGGATTCGCTGGCGGGCATGCGTGTGGTCAAGAGCTTTGCCAATGAGCAGACCGAGCGCTCTAAGTTTCGCGCTTCGAACGATTGCTACCTTTCGTCCAAGGAGAACATGTATCACGCCATGGGCGTCTACACCGCGACGTATGGCCTGCTCTCAGGCGTGCTCTATGTGATCGTGGTGCTGCTGGGCGGCTGGCTGGTCGCCCAGGGACAGCTGCAGGCGGTCGATATGGCAACCTTCGCACTCTACATTTCGCTGTTCTGCACGCCGCTCGAGACGCTCGTCAATTCGGCCGAGACGTATCAGAAAGCCATCGCCGGCTTTAAGCGCATGGATGAGGTGCTCTCGACTGTCCCCGATATTCAGGATAAGCCGGGTGCTGCGGATCTGCAGGTGACGGCTGGTTCCGTGGAGTACCGCGACGTGTGCTTTAACTACGAGGATGTCGAGCTGGGCGAGGGCGATGCCGACGAGCGTCCCGTTATCGACCATATGGACCTGTCCATCAAGCCCGGTCAGACCATCGCTTTGGTTGGCCCCTCGGGCGGCGGCAAGTCTACGACTTGTTCGCTGTTGCCGCGCTTTTACGACGTTGCCGCCGGCTCCATTAGCATCGACGGCCAGGATGTGCGCGACGTGACGCAGCATAGTCTGCGCCGTGCCATCGGCCTGGTGCAGCAAGATGTGTACCTGTTCGATGGAACGATCGGCGAGAACATCGCCTACGGCAAGCCGGGTGCCACGGCAGAAGAGATCGCCGATGCGGCCTGCCGCGCCAATATCGATACCTTTATCGAATCGCTTCCGCAGGGCTACGACACCGTGGTGGGCGAGCGCGGCAGTCGTCTTTCGGGTGGTCAAAAGCAGCGCGTCGCCATCGCGCGCGTTTTTCTCAAGAATCCCAAGATTCTTATTTTGGATGAGGCGACGAGTGCCCTGGATAACGAGAGCGAGGAAGCGGTGCAGGAGTCGCTCGAAGAGCTGGCACGCGGCCGCA
>CALKBB010000165.1 GCA_937989795.1 uncultured Collinsella sp.
TCAACGCCATCCAGGGCATCGAGGTCAGAGGTGATGGTAAAGGTCCTATTGGGAGCGTACTTGGCGTAGCAGGCCTCCACCTCTTCGACCATTTCCTTGCACATCTGATGACGGAGGTCGTCGGGGCCGATGGCGAGGAAGTCCATGTCGAGCATAGCGCACAGACGGCCATACCACACCGGGGCGCCGGCGCAGTTGCCAACGAAAGCCATCTTCTTGCCGCGGCTCGTACGCAGACCGCCCCATTGCTCTTCCATCGTAAGAGCGTCAGCGAGCATCTGAGTCGGGTGATCGCCGAGAGTAAGGGCATTGATGACCGGGATGTCAACCAGGTCGGCGACGTCATAGAGGAACTGCTCGTCCTTCTGTGCGCGATAGACGATGAGATCATACATGCCGTTAAAGACGCGCATGGCGTCCTTGACGGTCTCGCAGTCACCCATGTGGGAGTTGGTCAGATAAGTGAAGCCCATGCCCAAATCGTTGCAGGAGGTCTCGAATGCGCAACGAGTACGGGTCGAGCCCCACTCAAAGTTGGCGAGGACGTTTTTGCCGGGGAAGTAGCGCTGGTCGACACCAGACTTCTTCTGAGCCTTAAGGTTCCAGGCAAGATCGATGAGATAGCGGAAATCCTCGGAGGAGAGATCATGGATGTTGATGTAGTCGCGACCGCGGAGGCTGTTGTTCATGCCTATTTCCTTTCGAATTATTATCAAAATTATTGTTGAATGTGTCCCCGAGGAAAACACGGATATCCCTCGGGGAGCGGTACATGTGGCGCCTAAGCCAAAGAGCGCAGGCTCTAAGGCTCACTAACGACTGGCCGCCACGTCCTTAGTCCAGCAGTGCACGCCGCCGCCGGACAGGTTAAGCGCGAGGGAATCAATCATGATGACCTTGCGATCGGGGAAGCAGCTCTCAAGAACTGCCTTGGCCTGCTCATCCTTCTCTTTCACGACCTCGCTCATGCCCTCGTGGTAATAACGCTGGCCAAGAACGACGCCGTTGCAAATCAGGAAGTTGCAGTAGCTCGCTGCGGCGTAGAAGTGGACGGGGCCCTCGGGCCAGGGGGTGCCATCCATAAACTTGCCGCCCATTTCGTCGATGAAGCCCTTATAGAGCTCGTAATCTTCATCGCCAGGGGCGATAACGACTTCAATAGGCTCGGCGGTGGGCATACGAACGATCTCGAAGGGCTTGCCCTCCCAGTCCGTTTCGTTGCTCAGGATCTCGTAGGCTGCCTCAATGCGGCGACGAGACTCTGCGCCAGCCTTGCTCGAGGCTGCCTCTTCATCGGACACCTCGGCAAGAAGAATCTTGTTCGGAGTGATAAAGCGACACATCTCATCAATGTGAGCTGCAAAGCTCATGCCAAAGACGGGAGTTCCGTCTTCCTTCTCGTCGAGGATGCCCAGTCGATAGTCGTCGTCCTCGAGCATAGGCTGCGGAAGCCAGATAACCTTGTTGAGGTTGTAGATGCGCTTATACTCGGCCTCTATTTCCTCTTTCGTGAACTCGGGATTACGCTTGCGGCATTCCGTGTCCTCGATGGCGATCAGAGTGCCGTGACCGTCAAACTCGCGGTCGCCGCCCTCCGAAACCATTTCGGAATTGACGATATCGAAGCAACCGAGCGCAACCGCCATGTGAACGGCTGCCTTACGTGCGGACTGGCACTCCGGGGAGTTCTTGTCCCACACGCCGTAATAGGTCCAAGCGGGGTTGACCATATAAGAATGGCCCTTGTCGTCGACCATGATGCTGGGACCGTTGTCGCGGACATAGAAGTTGGAGTCTTCGAACTGCGTGATCTCGATGCGATCGAGATCAACCCCCTCCTCCTTCAGGCGTGAGCAAGCCTCCTCATAGGAGCCGGGGGTGCCGCAATTGAGGTTGACCGTAACGTCGCCATACTCGAGCAGAGCCTTGATC
>CALKBB010000166.1 GCA_937989795.1 uncultured Collinsella sp.
ATCTCGATCTTCTCGGTTTCCTTCATGGCTTTTCCTTTCTGTCCTGCACGCAACTCTATACATTGCGTTTCTTTTCGATACCAATTATAGACATACACCTAATGTGTTTTTAATACCACTTATCAATCTGCTCCAATCCTCGGTGAACGGTCGAAATTCTCTGGTGAGTGGTATTAAATTAGAATTGAATGTATAGCTAACACCTCTGGCGCCTCCCTTGTGTGACAAAGAACAGCGTTCCTACCAGCGCGATAATGGTCGATGCCCCAAACAGCACCGCCTGAACGCCCAAAGCCTCCGCCAAAAACGGAGCCGCCAGCAACGGAAGCACGCCGGCGCTCATCAGGCCAAAACGCACAAAGCCGGTAATGCGCCCCAGGTATTTGATGTCCGCGCGCTCCTGAATCAAGATCATCTGCAGCGGCTCCAAGAAACCCCAAGCCAGTCCGTTAATCGCCTGACCGATAATCGCAACCCCCAGCATATCGGTGCCCACGTACACCATGGACCCAATGCCCACGGCCATGAGCGCGCCGAGCAACAATCGCAGGTTGACATGGCGAGCAGAAAGCTTGGTCAGGATGAACGCGCCCACCGAGGAAGTGAGGCCCACGACCGAGGACAGCCAGCCCAGCCAGACGATATCCACGTTGAGCACATCGCGGTAGAACAACGACTCAAGCGAATCGAACGCGCCGAACGCAAAGAAACCCAAAAAGCCCGAGATAAAGATGAGGCGCAAGTCGTGGTCGCGAAACGTAAGTCGCGCGCCCTCGGCCATGCCGCCCAGAATACCGCCCTTCGGCTTCTCCCCTTTTGCGGGAGCAACACACTCGTGACAGCCCAAGGAGAGCACGGCCGCCACACCCATCATGCCCGCCATGAGCAGATAGACCGATTGCGTGGCAAAACAGCTCACGATGGCACCGCCGAGCAGCGGGCCAGCGGTATAGGCGATATTGCTGTAGAACACCATGAGACCGTTCACGCGGGTACGGCCCTCGGTGGTCGACTCCAGGTATCCCGGAAACGCATGCGTGCAGGTGTTGATAAAGCCGCCCGCAAGTCCCAAGACGCACGCGGCAAACACAAGCCCGGGGACAGACAACGGCGCCAACCCCACGCCAAGCGATAGCACCGCCGTAATCACGCACGTCACAAATGACGTCCGGCGCGGTCCAAAGCGGTCGATGACCGAGCCCGACACCATATTGCCCACCGACGTCATAAGATTGCGCGCGAGCGTAATGGCGGCAACCAAAAAGGCCGTGCCGGCCAGATCATACGTGGCCGCACCGATAAGCCCCAAAAAGTAGACCGCGTTGTTGGCGCACCACTGCAGGGACTCAATAAGAATCAGCCTGACCTCTGCCGGCGTCAGGCGCATTGCTTCGCGATCCTTCGCGAACATACGAACTCCTTCTATACAAAAAGGGGATGGAGGGCATAGGCCTGCTCCATCCCTTTTCCAGGTTGCAACGAAAATCTATGCAGCCGGGCCCTTACGCCAGCACGCCGAAGAACGCGCCGATGATGCCCACGACCATGGTGGCCACGATCAGCACCATGGGGTTGATCTTCTTGGACAGCAGCCAGTAGTACAGCCAGAAGGCGAGCATGCCGAGCATGCCGGGCATGATGCCGTCCAGGATGTCCTGGAGGGTCTGGGCGTCGTCGCCCGAGCCGATGGCCACCGGGATGCTGGCCCAGAACATGTCCTTGCACATGGCGCCCACGACCATGACGCCCACGATGCCCACGCAGGTCATGATCTTCTGCATGAGGCCGGTCCTCTGGGCCTCGTCCAGGAAGCCCACGCCCAGCTCGTAGCCCTTGACGGCGCCCCAGATGCGCAGCGCGAAGCCGGGGACGTTGTAGATGAGCAGGAAGGCGATGGGGCCGAAGGGGTTGCCGGCCTGGCACAGGCTGATGCCCACCGCGGCGGCGACCACGCGCAGCGTCGACAGGAAGATGGAGTCGCCGATGCCGGACAGCGGGCCCATGAGGGCGGCCTTGACGTCGTTGACGCTCTCGGGCTCGATCTCGCCGCGGGCGACCTTCTCCTCCATGGCCATCGCGATGCCGCCGACGAACGGGGCGAACTGGACGGTGATGTTGAAGAACGCGCAGTGGCGGTGCAGGGCCTCGGCGTAGTCGTCGGGGCGGCCGGCGTAGATCTTCTTGAGCATGTTGGCGACCATCAGGCAGAAGGCGATGTTCATCTGCTTGTAGTAGGTCCAGGAGAACTCCATGCCCAGGGCGCCGACGTTGACGGCGCTCTTGACGAGGTCGGAGCGCGTGATCTTGTTCTCGGGACTAGAAGTCATCGTCCTCATCCCCTTCCGCGGAGAGCTGGGGCTGGGCTCCGCCCAGGCCGAGCAGGTCGAACTTGTCGATGCCGATGATGATGGCGATCAGGGCGACGCCCAGGACGGGCACGTTGGCGTAGGAGCACAGCAGGAAGCCCAGGAAGTAGAAGGGCACGAGCTGCTTGGTGAGCACCAGGCGGCCGAGCATGGCGAAGCCCATGGCCGGCAGGATGTTGGCGGCAACGCCAAAGCCAGCAAGGACAAAGGGCGGGATGAAGTCGAGCATGCCCTGGATGGCGTCAGCACCCAGATAGAACGACAGCGAGCACAGCAGGAACGCCATGATGATACCGGTCAAACCGATCAGGAAGTGCATCGCATAGACACCCTTAAGGTTGCCCTGGCCGGAGAAGACATCAGCGCGGTCAACCAGAATCGGCAGGGCGGCGTTGAGGATGTTCTTGATGGCAAGGCACAGCGTGGCGATGGGCATAGCGAGCGCGATGGCTGCCTCGGTGCTCTGGCCCAACTGGATAGCGAAGGCGCAGGCGAGCACGCCGCCGATCGTCTCATCAGGCGGCACGTAGGCGCCGATGGAGATCGAGCCCATGAACAGAAGCTCCAGGCTGGCGCCGATCGCGAGGCCGGACTGCAGGTCCCCCAGCACCAGGCCCACGAGCGGGCACAGGACGATGGGGCGGAACGCATAGAGCGTACCGAGCTGGCAGTCGAACTTACCAAATGCGGCGATAAGTCCGATGAGGATTGCTTGGGTAAGCATATATCCCCCTTTCCTAATAGGACACTACGAAGAGCTCAGACTCTTCGAAATTGAACGCCTAGAGCACGCTTGCGCAGTCAACCTTGGGGTCATCGGCCAGAGGACGGATCTCGACCTCAACGCCGTTGTTCAGCATCTCACGCACATCGGCCTCCTCGGCTGCAGTCAGGAAGATCTGACGAGAGACCTGACGAGCATCGGGGCGCTTCTCGTCCTTGGGCTTGGTGTTGCCCAGGTTGACCGACTTGATCTGCGGGCAGCCTTCAACAAGCTGCTTTGCCTCAGCGATGGTGGCGACACAGATAATCATCTTGTATTTGTCAGTCACACCCGAGTTAATGGCCTCGATGGCATTCGCCATATCCTTGATGACGAGCTTGCAGCCGGCAGGCTTGCCCATCTTGAGCGTCGTCTTCCACACCGGGTCGTTGGCGACCTTATCGCCCACGCAGAAAATGCAGTTGGAGCCAAGGCCCTGGACCCAAGAGACCGCGACCTGGCCATGAAGCAGGCGATGGTCGACGCGAAGTAGCTGAATCATAATGTGACCCCCCAAAGGTCTTGTGCCGTCTTACGGCGTGTCAGTAGGTGCTGCGGATTAGAACTCTTCTTCCTCTTCGTCATCGACCAAAAGATCGTTGACAAACTTCACGCGCGTATCGTCCGCAGCGACGATGGCGCGAATCGTCTCCTCAACCGGCGCCGACTCGTCAGAGAACAGCAGCTGGATAAGCAGAGGAAGGTTCATGTTGGTAACGAGGTACGTGCGGGGACGCGTCTGGACGATCTTGGTGAACTCGTTGTTGACGCTGCCGCCAAAAAGGTCGGTGCAGACAACGACATCATCGTCGGCAGCCATGCCTGCCAGCAGTTTTTGGGCCTCCTCGGCCACGTCCATGCGGTCATCGACGAACATCGAAAGATCGTGGACGTTGTCGCGAGCGCCCGAGAGCAGCTCGACACTCTCCTTGATGCCGGTAGCGAAGTGCGCATGGCTGGCGATGATGTACTGCCTCATTCTGTGTTCCTCTCAATAGCCCGGCGCGTTCCCGCACCCGTTTTCTTTAGTAGTCGAACTGGTGATAGTAGCGACGATACTTGAGGTTGTGCTTGGTGACCGTCTCGTAGTAGCGAGCCAGGCGGTCGGTAACGAGCACCGTCAGAATCCACGGAGACACGATGACGCGGAACTCGTCGTCAAGGCCGGGGATCGCGAACTCGGCGGTGTCGATGATGTTGATGTCGGTGTCGCCGGTCACGCCGCGGGTCAGGAAGGCGCGGACGCGCTCGTCGAGCTTGCGGTTCTCGTCCTCGCCCATGAACAGGAACACGGGGACGCCGGGCTCCACGAGCTCGAGGGTGCCGTGGAAGAAGTCGGCCGAGGTGATGTAGCGGGTGCGCTTCCACTGCATCTCCTCCAGGATGCACATCGAGAACAGGATCGTCTCCCCCCACAGGGCGCCGGAGCCGATGAACATGGTGTAGGGGGCCAGGGCGTACTTCTTGGCGAGCTCCTCGGCGCGCGGCTCGAAGCGCTTGCGGATATCGAGCATGTCCTTCCAGATGTCCTTGGTCTGCTCGATAAACAGGTCAAACTTGGGGAAGCAGCCGCGGCGGTTGAGCAGGCGCAGGCCGAAGCAGTCGGCGAGGTAGTAGCCCTTCTCGCAGCCGCCCGAACCATGGTCAGAAGCCATGGCGACGCAGTTCTCGGCACCCACAGCCTGGCCGATGGGGCCCTCGGGCTTGGTCATGGCGTAGACGCGCACGCCCATGTCCTTCATCTTCTTGACGGCCTCGAGGACCTCGGGGGTGGTGCCGGACTCGGAGGCGGTGAGCACGACGGACTTCTCGGTCATGCGCTTGTGGCCCATGGCGTTCCACTCGGCGGCGTGGATCAGGTAGACCTCGAGGTCGCGGTCGCCGAACTTGTTCATGAGGTACTCGAGCTGCATGAGCTCGTCCCAGGTGCCGCCGACGCCCATCAGGAACACGGCGTCGTAGCCCTCGTCGGCGACCTTGTCGGCGAGCGCGGTCATCTTCTTGCCGGTCTCGTAGAGCGCCTTGCCGTCCTCGAGATAGCCCTCCTGGTCGAAATGCATGATCTCGATCTTCTCGGTTTCCTTCATTTGTCTCTCCTTTCTGGGGTTGTTTCCACATCCCCCATGCCAACGGGCATCAAAACCCGCTTACATTCCGTAACACTCAGCCGCTTTGGCCTTAAGCGCATTGACTGACTCTTCGTAGCCCTCTACCTTGACCTCCATTTGCTTGGAGACGGCATCAAGATACGGGTGAACGTCCCATGACTTCAGACGCTCGGCGATTATTGCCGCAATCGTCTGGAAGAACACGAGATTGGGAATTGCACTGAGCAGCGGAGCCACCTGAGACACCACAACCTCGTGAGCCCCACCCTTGGGATGGGCCGTGAGCAGCACCGTTTTTGCCGTAACGTTCGATAGCGCATCGGCGATATTCGCAAGACGCTCCGACCCCTGCGGATCGTCGACAATAAACACCAGATAGCCCGGAACGATCTGCATCTCGGGACCGTGGACGAACTCCTCGCCTTCGTGATGCATGGCAGGAATCTTGATGGTCTCGCTCAGCTTGAGCGCTGCCTCCTCGGCAACACCATAGTTGGGGCCGTTGCCGACGACCATAGCGGGCGTGTGCTCAGAAAGCTCGAGCATGTGGTCTTGGACATATGCCTCGGCGGTCTTGCACATCACGGCATTGGCCTGGATAGCCTCGCGCAGGTCGTCAAGACGCTGGGCAACGCCCTTGGCGTCAATCGTTCCGCGCGCCTGACCGCCGTAAATACCAAAGAGCACCAGGTACTCAACGAGAACCTCGACGCCCAGAGTCACAAAGTCCACCGACTCGACGCCCACACCGTAGTCAAGAACGATGTCAGCGTGTTCCTTGATGGGTGCCTCGACGTTTGCCGTGAGCGCAACTGCAGCCATATCGTGTGCGCGCATGTAATCGAGCGCCGCAATCGTATTGGTTGAATAGCCGCTCTGCGAGACGGCAATGTTGAGCGCATGCTGTGGATAGGTGTGTTCAAAATCGACGAAGGCCTCGGGCGTCACAACGGACACCTGCATCTGCAGCGCATCTTGCAGGTAATCGCGGGCGCAATCCGCAGCATGGCGCGACGAACCCGAAGCAACGATGCGCAGCGCGTCAAAAGAACCGGACTGGAAAATATCAACGAGCTGCGCTACCAGCTCAGACGAACGCTCGAGGTTCTCTCCCATACGCACATGGGCAAGCTGAACGTAATCGAGCATCTTCATCGTCTCACCTCGTTACAAATCATTAGTATTTGATACCAATCACAGTTACAGATTACGGCTTTTTGATACCTCTTTGTCGATTAATTTATCCCCATCGGCGAACGGTCGATTTTGAGCCATGTAAGGTTGTATATACAGCTGACCCAACGATCAAAACTGGTTAGTTTCCCAGCCGTTATTCACAAAATACCAGCTAGTACGTATAGGTGTAGCCGCCCGCATCGCCACGATTGAAGGACTTTACATACTCGATAGCCTGACCGCTCGCGTCATAGCTCACGCATTCCAAAAGCAAAACAAGATCGCCCTGTTCCAGTCCAAGGAGGCCGGCATCTCGTGCGCCCAGCGCTTCGATATCGAGCTTTTCCTGTGCCATGACTGGCTTTCGGCCCAGCATCTCATAGGTCTCGTACAAACTGAAGACCGACACGTCAATATCTTCGATGGTTGGGAACAGCAGGCAGGGAATCAGCGCCGTCTCAATCGATACGGGGCTACCGTTTATGCAGTTCAGGCGTCGAACGGAATAGAGCAGGTCGTCCTCGGCGATGCCAAACAGGTCGGCGTAATATGGCCCCGCATAACGCTTGGAACGCGCGAGAATACGGACGGACGGCTCGCCGCCCGAAGCACGGACCGATTCACGGAAACCGACCGTGCGTTCAAAAAAAGCAGGTACTTTCTGCGCCACAAAGGCACCTTTTCCCCGAACACGGCGAATCTGCCCGCGCCGAACCAGCTCATCGACAGCGCTTCGGATGGTCAAGCGTGTCGTACCAAATTCCTCGGCGAGGTCTTTTTCGGACGGAATCATGGAACCCGTGGGATATGCACCGCGCTCGATACGTTCCTCGATGCAGCGTCGAATGCGCATATAAACCGGGGT
>CALKBB010000167.1 GCA_937989795.1 uncultured Collinsella sp.
GGGCTCGCGGGCGTCGGGCGCCACGAGGACTGGGCGACGCACGGCCTTGAGCACGAGCTGTCCGCACTGGACACCAAGATCACGCACGACGCCGGCCTCGCCGTCATCTTCCCCGCCTGGTTGCGCTACGCATGGCGAGAGCACCCCGAGCGCTTCCTGGAGTTCAGTGCCCAGGCCTTTGGCGTCGAACCCGTCGATTCGGACGCGGACGAGCTCGATGTGGAGGTAACCCCCGAGCAGGCAATCGAGTACGCGGTCGAAGCGACCATCGACGAGCTGCAGGATTTCAACGTCTCGCTGGGAATGCCGCGCACGCTATCGGAGTTCGGAGTCACCGAGGACGATATCGAAAAGATGATTCCGGACCTCAAGATCAACCGCGGAGAGCTCTTCGGCAGCTTCAAGAAGCTCACGCTGGACGACGCGAGAAAGATTTACCGCAGCACACTCTAGGAAACAGATGCCCATCCCCCACGGGCGAGCAGCACGGCGGCCCCCGCAAACCAGAAACGGCGCCGCTCCCGCGACGCCGTCATATTCCCTGGTGCCCCCGGGCGGATTCGAACCGTCGACACCCGCTTTAGGAGAGCGGTGCTCTATCCCCTGAGCTACGGAGGCATGTTGTACTAGTGTAGCAGATTTACTGCATCGCAATACGTCGCATGACTAGACTTCGAAGTTGCGGTGGAATAGTTCCTGTCTGAAGCATCTAAAGCCGTATTTAGGAACTATTTCACCGCAACTTGTGAGGAGCTAGTTACCTTTGTGGAAGAGGTTTTTGATAACGGAGGGGATGCTCTTGGCGCCCTTGGCCGTCACATCGATAAAGTCGGGCGAACGCACGAGCTTATCCTCGTCGACGTACTTGCGGACAGCACGAAGCGTCTCTTTGTCGTCGCGCGTCGAAAACGTAAAGTGACCGTTGTCCTTGGTGAAGATGGCAAAACGCGTGATCTTCTTGGTGCCGCGTAAAACCTCGGCGGCAATATAATCGACCTCGTCCCACGGGATTTGAATATAATCCTCGGGATTGCGCTCGTTGTAATACTCGAACGCCTTATTGCCCACCATCACGTTACCGTGGCTGGTAAGCCCCATCAGGCAGGTTGCCGGCGTTGCCAGATCGACCGTGCTGTTCTGAGATTGCGCCATGCGCGCCTCGCCCTCCAAATAAAACAATCGGACCGCATCCAGTGTACCCACCGGGTGCGGTCCGTTTCAATGGCTCAAAAGCCCTTGCCTAGCAATTCTCGGTCTTAAGCCGAAGCGTGCTTACATGAAGCCGCAGACGCGACCGATGATGCCGATGGCGAAGAGAGCCAGGATGATGACGATCGGGCTGACCTTCTTCTTGAGGAGCTTGCAGACCAGCAGGGTCAGGCACACGGCGGCAAGGCCGGGGATGAGCTGATCGAGGTTAGCCTGAAGTGTGGTGACCTTAACCGGATCAAGGGCGGTAGCACCGACGGAGTTGTACATCGTCAGCGCTTCCTTGACGCCCTCAGCACCGGAGGGCAGGTTAGCCCAGTCGATAAAGGCGCCAGCGGACTGCGTGACCTTGGAGACGACCGGGGTGAAGGAGATGGACACCCAGCGCTCGACCAGGGCACCGATGATAAACATACCCAGGATGGAAGCACCCTCGGTGACCTTGCCCATCAGACCACCGGAGAGGTCCTTGGCGATGGAGGAGCCGACCTTGTAGCCAAACTCCTGCGTGTACCACAGGAAGGCGTAACGGATGATGTTCCACGCGAAGAAGAACAGCAACGGACCGGCGATGCTGCCGGACAGGGCCAGGGAAGCGCCCAGAGCGCCCAGGATCGGGCGAAGGGTGAACCAGAAGGCGGGGTCGCCGACGCCGGCGAGCGGGCCCATCATACCGACCTTGACGCCCTGAATGGCGACGTCGTCAATCGGAGCACCGTTGGCGCGCTCCTCCTCGAGAGCGAGGGTAACGCCAATGACGGGGGCGGAAACATAGGGATGGGTGTTATAGAACTCCAGGTGGCGCTTAAGAGCGGCAATCTGGTCATCCTTGCTGGTGTAGAGCTTCTTGATCGCAGGGATCATTGCGAAGCACCAGCCGCCGTTCTGCATACGCTCGTAGTTCCACGAGCCCTGAAGGAACTGATGACGGAAGCAAACCTTCTTGCGGTCAGCCTTGGTGAGCTGAATCTTGTTCTCTGCCATATGTATCACTCCCCTCCTACTCGTAATCGTTCAGAATGTCGCCGAGCGGGTCACCGGAGCCGCCGCCCATGCCGCCACCCTGCTTGGCCAGATCCTTAAGGCCAAGGTAGATGAGGGCAAGGGAGATGCCGATGAGGCCAAGGGCGATCAGTGTGAGCTGAGAGATGGCAGCAAGGACAAAGCCGAGGATGAAGAACGGCCAGGTCTCCTTGGTGGCCATCATGTTGATGACCATGGCGTAACCGACGGAAGCGACCATGCCGCCGCCGACAGCCATACCGCCGGACAGCCAGTCGGGCATAGCGTTAAGCGCATTGGTAACAGCCTCGGCCGGGATGATGCACAGAAGTACTGCCGGGATGGCGATACGAAGGCCCTGCATGAGGATGGCAGCGTACTGCCAGCGCTCGATGCCGGAGAAGTCGCCCTTCTCGGCGCAACCGTCCATGGCGTGAGCGATAGCGGTAGCAATGGTACGGCAGATCATGGTCAGGAACAGACCAGCGACCGACAGCGGGACGGCGACGGCGATGGCGGCGGTAACAGCCTTGGCCGAATCGGTGGCGCCACCGTTGAGGGCGAGCACCATGATGATCGAAGAAGCGACCGAGGCCAGAGCGGCGTCAGGCGCGACGGCGGCGCCGACGTTAGCCCAGCCAAGGGCCATCATCTGGAGCGAACCGCCCAGGAGGATGCCCTCCTGAAGGTGACCGGTTACGAGACCGATAAGCGTGCATGCCACGAGCGGCTGATGGAACTGGAACTCATCCAGAATGCCTTCCATACCGGCAAGCAACGCGACAATCGCAACAAGCAGAATAGTGATTGCAGACATGTATCGGACCCTCCTTTACTATGCTTGAGCGGCCAGTTCGGCCTTAGCTTTCTTCAACATGGCGTCGAGATCCTCGGAGGAATCCGAAGGAACCTTGCGGACCTCGAACTTGACGCCCTTGGCCTTGAGGGCCTCGAGAGTCTTGACGTCGTCATCGCCCATAGCGACGGCGTTGGTGACGACGACCTTGCCCTTGGAATGAGCCATGGAACCGATGTTGACTTCCTTGATGTCGACGCCGGCCTCGATGGCCTTGAGCAGATCCTGCGGATTCTCAAAGAGCAGCATGGCCTTGGTGTCACCAAAGCGCGTGTCCTTGACGACCTCGGCCATCTTCTTGATGGGCACGACGTTGGCATGGACTCCCGGAGGGGCAGCCTGCTCGATCATGGTCTTGCGGAGCTCGTCGTGAGCAACGCCGTCGGAAACCACGATGATGCGGTTGGGGTTGATCTGCTTGGTCCACGTGGTGGCCACCTGGCCATGAAGCAGACGGGTGTCGATACGGACGTGGGCGATCTTGATGTGCCCATCGCCGATGACCGTTCCCGGAGGGATGGCGCCTGCAGGAGCAGCGGCGGCCGTAGCCGGCTTCTTCTCCTCGGGCCCCAGAGACTCGGGCTTGACGCGCACGCCAGCCTTAGCCTCAGTCACGAGATGTTTTGCGATCGCATGTGCAGTGTTCTTTGCGTCAAAGCGCTGCGAATATGCCTCGATGAGCATAGGCAGGTTGACACCGGTGACGATAGCCCAGGAATCGTGGCCCTCGATGAGCCCGCTGATCTGGTTGAACGGCGTGCCGCCCCACAGATCAACGAGGAAGAGCACCTGCTCCTGGTCTTCGAAGGAAGCGATTGCTTCCTCGACCTTGGCACGGAAGTCGTCGGGGCCCATGCTCGGCTCGAGCGAGACCACGGCAACAGACGGCTGATCGCCAAAGACCATCGAGCCCGTCTGCTTGATTCCAGCTGCCAAGTCCCCGTGGCTAGCAAGAACAATACTTACCATCACATAACCTCCTTTTTGTCTACGTATTTCCTACACGACATGAAAGGAGTATACCTGTTTGGATTGTGGAATTATAGCTAAATCCGCAAAAGGTTGGATTATTTGTTTAAACGTCTAAGTTTGTTACAAGTTGATTACGTTACTGCTTTTTGACTCATTACACGACAAGGCGTCGCTCATCAAGCCATTCATTTTACAGATACAAGCAGGCTGTTCATTAATATCGATTTTAGGCAAGCGCGAATGCGCTTATACTGCCGCCATTTTGTTTAAACAGACATGGCTTTGTTAGCGCCGGAATAATTTAGCCAAATATAGTCGGCCGAGATTGACCAATCCCG
>CALKBB010000168.1 GCA_937989795.1 uncultured Collinsella sp.
GCCGCATTGTAGAGGAGGGTCCGGCCGAGCAGGTTATCGATCATCCGCGTGAGCAACGTACCCGTGAGTTCTTGAGCCGTATCGAGGGTTAGGCTCATCTATGTATTGAGAAGAAGCCGCCGCAGGTCTTATGGTCTGCGGCGGCTTTTATTTGTATCGATGGGGTTTAATAATCGCCTGGCATACTTGCTCTGTCCTCTCGCCGCCTGTATTCATACGTGCGCCGAAAGGTGTGCATGGACGGTCGCCCGTGAGGGTAGGGTGGTGGCATAGGACATTTGGAGGGTGAGTCGGCTCGGCTGCCGACCATGCTGCTCCCGGGATGGCACCGACCGCGAACTCTCCCCGTTGGCGTCGCGTATTGCGCGCGGCCCTGCAAGGAGGTCATCATGGGTGCTCCCAAGACCGGTAACGTAAGGAACGTGGTGCTCGTAGGCCAAGGCGGGGTGGGCAAGACTTCACTCGCCGAGGCCATGCTCCACCTTTCCGGCAAGACCGCCCGCCTGGGCGGCCACGACGGCACCAAGCCTACGCTCGACTATGACCCTGAAGAGGTCAAGCGTTCATTCTCCATCTCGACGACCATCGCGCCGATCGACTGGAAGGGCGCGCGCATCAATGTGCTCGATGCCCCGTGCTACCCCGATTTTATCGGCGACGCCTTTGCCGCGATGAGCGTCTGCGAGACGGCTCTGTTTGTGGTCGACGCCGAGGCCGGCCCGCAGCCTACGACGGTTAAGCTCTGGTATGCCGCCGAGGACCTGCGCCTGGCGCGTGCGGTGTTCGTAAACCGTCTGTCGCGCTCCGAGGCCAGCTTTGCGACCACGATGGACCTGCTGCAGGAGCGCTTTGGCACGCGCCTGGGCGCCGTGACCCTTCCCTGGGGCGAGGGCGAGGACTTTGACGGCATCATCGACCTGGTGCGCATGAAGGCGCGCCATTGCAACGGCACCGAAGCCGTTGAGTCGGAGATTCCCGAGGAGTATCGTGCCCAGGCCGAGGAGGCCCATGACCATCTATGCGAGTTGGTGGCCGAGGCCGACGATGAGCTGATGATGAAGTACCTGGAAGGCGAGGAGACGCTGACGCAGGAGGAGCTTGAAGGCCTGCTGTCGAAGGCGATTGCCGAGCGCATCTTTGTGCCGGTCTTTGCGGGCGATTGCATTAAGGAGCAGGGCGTCAACTCGCTGATGGACGACATCGCGACGTACTTCCCGGCGCCGACCGACTACGGCGAGATGCCGCTTATCGACGGCGATTCGCTCAAGATTTCGAGCGACGATGACCGTCCGGTGGCGTTTGTGTTTAAGACCCTGGCCGATCCGCAGCAGGGTCGCATCAGCTTTATCAAGGTGCTGACGGGTACGCTTGAGCCGGGTCTTGAGCTGATCAACGCGCGCACGCGCAAGGGCGACCGTCTGGCCCACCTGTATGTGATGTGCGGCCGCGACATGACCGAGGTCGGTCACGCCTATGCCGGCGACATTATCGTGGCACCCAAGCTGGCTGCCGAAACGGGCGATACGCTCTCGATTACCGGCAAGGTCGAGGCTGCGGCGTTTAAGTTCCCCAACTCGCAGTACCGCATTGCCATCGAGGCCGAGAATCGCGGCGACGAAGAGAAGCTCTACACGTTTATCGAGAAGGCCTGCAAGGCCGATCCGACCATGAGCATCGACCGCGACGAGGAGACCGGCCAGACCATTATCTCCGCCGTTGGTGAGGCGCAGGTTTCGGTGCTGCTCAACCGTCTGGAGGACCGCACCAAGGTCGTTGCCAAGAGCGTGCCGATCCGCATCCCGTATCGCGAGACCATCCGCCGCACGGCGAGCGCACAGGGCCGCCATAAGAAGCAGACCGGTGGTGCCGGTCAGTATGGCGACTGCTGGCTGCGCGTTGAGCCGCTCATTGGGCCCGACGGCACGAGCGACGGCTATGAGTTTGTAGACGAGGTCGTGGGCGGCCGCATCCCGCGCTCGCTGATCCCCGCCGTGGACAAGGGCGTTCAGGAGACTATGAAGGACGGCATCATTGCCGGCTACCCGCTTACGGGCATTCGCGTGGCTGTGTACGACGGCTCGTATCACAGCGTCGACTCCAACGAGATGGCGTTCCGCGCGGCGGCTCGCATCGGCCTGCGCAAGGCATGTGCCGATGCCGACCCGGTGGTGCTGGAGCCCATCGAGGAAATCACGGTGACTATCCCCGAGAGCTACGCCGGCGCCGTGATGGGCGACATCTCGGCCTCACGTGGTCGCGTGACGGGCATGGAGACCGATGAGCGCGGCGACACCGTGGTCATCGCCCAGGCGCCGCTGGCCGAGCTGACGGATTACTCGACGCGCCTGCGCTCTATCACGCGCGGCACGGGCGACTTTACCATGAAGCCCGCGGGCTATGAGCAGGTGCCTTATGACGTTCAGGCCAAGCTAGTCGAGCGCTATGAGGAGGGCCGCGCCAAGTAGCGTGGGGCGTTGCCTGCAACATACATGCCGATGCAAGGGCCGCTCTGGGCAATCCGGGGCGGCCCTTTTTGATCCCTTGGGGACGGAGGAAAACGGATCATGTTAGGTTTGGGCAGCTTCGCCGGCCCTAGTCTCCGGATGCCTGGTTGCGGCCGGTGGCATAGTCGATCTGCACATGCGGCTGCAGGTTGTAGCAATATACGTGGAAACAGAGGGTCTTGCCGTGGTCCTCGACCGATTGCGCCTCAAGGCGCACGCCGCGGCAGACAAGCTCCTCTTCGTTATACATGGGCGTGACGCGGTAGAGCACGTGGTTGCCCGTGTCGTGGATGTAGTCGAGGATCTGCTCTTCAAACGGTAGCATGCCTGTCTCGTTGAGATAACGCGTGCCGGTGAGAAGATTCTTGCGGTTGGCGTTTTCGCCGCAGAGCGACCAGGCGATAAGGTGGCAGCGGTTGTAGAGGCTCTGGCCCGGAATAAAGTCGTAGCGTTGCTGGTGCCATCCGGCGGGATGGATACGCGAGATATCGCCGCGCTCGCCTTGACCGAGCGATTCGGGGCCTACGCAGGCGAGCGCTTTGCGGGTGCGGCCCAAGCTATCGAGTTTGGAGAACTTCTTAAAGCAGTCCTCTTCTGTGGCGCGCTTGTATTCATCGAGCGTGAATGATGGCGTGCCAAGTGGGTGCGTGCTATCGGCGCGCAGGGCAACATAGGGGTTACCGGCGTAGTCGGGAATACTGCTGAGGTAAACGCCGCGTGCGCGGTCGAGATCGGGGTTTTCGACCTCGTCGATGGGGGTGGCGGCACTGTCCGCGGAGGCGTCGTCACCGGTGTCGGTCGCGGCGGAATCGGAGTCATCGCCAGCGTCCTGGCTATTTTGAGAGTCCGAGGAGCCCGCTGTTCCCGATTCGAGCCGGGCAACCAGGTCTGCCTCGTCGTCGGTGCGGCTGGGACTCTCGTTTTGTTTTTCGGCCAGAGACGCCGCCTGCTCATCGCTTTGCGGCGATAACAACTTGGGCGCTCCGTCGAGCGACCCTGTGAACAGCGCAAACCCCAGCACCACGGCGGTGCCGATGGAAAGTACTTGCTTGTAGGCGGACTTGCGCGACATGGAGGCTCCTGGATGGACGGTTGGGAATCTACCAGTCTAGCAGGAGCCGTCAGGGGCCGTTCTGTCGAACAAATACTCAAGATTTGGGATAGACGCTACTGATTCATTTGCCTCATATGGAGCTGCGGTGGTTGTGTATGTGGGGCTATTTTGCGTTTCCCCAGATAAAACCCGCCAAAATAAACCTGTCCCTTATTGGCAGGTTACTGATTCATGGCACCGTGAATGTAGGGGGTGACCTCGGGGGAGATATGGTCGCAGCCCAGCTCGCGCAGCGCGGACTCGATGGCGGCGGGCAGCGGGGTTTTGCCCTCGGCGTCAACGGCGTTGCCACCGAGGGTAGCAATCTTGGCGACATCTGCGGGTGCGGCCTCGATATGCATGCAGCCGCCGATCAAGCGCGCGCGTACCTGTGCCAGATCAAGATCGTGCAGGTAATCCTCGCAGGCGCGGATTAAATCGACCTTCTCGCGCGTAAGCTCCTCGCCCGTGGGGACGCGGGTGGCAAGACATGCTCCCGCCGGCAGGTTCCAAACGGGATAGCCCCATGCGCGCAGCAGCTCGCGCTCTTCGTCCTTGGTAAAGCCGACCTCCATGAGAGGGGAGCGTACGCCGAGCTCTTTTGCCGCACGCATGCCGGGGCGGTAGTCACCGCGATCGCTTGCATTGCTGCCATCGATGACGGTGGGAAAGCCGAGCGACTTGGCGTGGCTGACGATGGCGGTAAAGCCGGCGTGCTTGCAGTGGTAGCAGCGATTAGCATCGTTGCAGGCTACTTGGGGGAGCTGCAGCTGATCCACCGAAAGATTGAGCACGGGGAGTTTAAAATGCGGTCCTTCATTGGCTTGTCCATCAACGGACCGCTCAAACGAAGCCTGCTCGGGCGTGCCGATGAGCGGCGTGGTGAGATGGACGAGGAGGGTATTGGTAGGCATGATGCGGGCGCATACGGCGGCCAAAAAGCTGCTGTCAACGCCGCCGGAAAACCCGATAGCCACGCGCCCGTATGCCAAAAGCAGCTGTTCGAGCGCCGATAGCTTGTCTTGAAGCTCCTCTGCGGGTGCCGTGGTGTCTAAAATCATGAAACGATCCTTATCGTTGAGTACTCGATTGAAAACTATAATCCTAATGCGTTACTTGCCATAAGACTTCTATCTGTGTAACGAAAGTGCAATATGGTATATACGTTATATACAAGTTGTCAAATGCGGTAGAGTTGCGGCAATGCGACAGCGAGAGTCGATGGGGGACCGATATGATCAAGGCTGTTATTTTTGACATGGATGGAACGCTGGTCGATACCGAGCGTTTGGGGATTAGGGCCTGGAAGGCAGGCGCCGCTGAGCTGGGGCTCGCGATTGATGAAGCGCTGATCCATCAGTTTATCGGTCGCACGCTACCCGATGTCATGAACATCCTCGATAAGCATTACGGCAGCCACGAGACCGCCGAGGCGATCTATGTCCGCCACAAGGAGATTCGCGACGAGATGGTCAAGACCGATCTGGAGCTTAAGGCCGGCGCTGCCGAGTGCATAGACGAGCTGTTGGCTGCGGGCTATCACGTAGGCCTTGCAACGTCATCGCGCCATGTTACGGCCGAGCGCAACCTTAAAGCATTCGGTCTTTTTGACAAGTTTGAAACGGTAACGTGTGGCGAGGACGTCGTGCATGGCAAGCCCGACCCCGAGATGTATCTGCTCGCCTGCGAGCGTGCGGGCTTTGCCCCCGAGGAGTGCGCCGTGGTCGAGGATTCGCGCAATGGTTGCGTCTCGGGCATCACGGCCGGCTGCCACGTCTTTGCCGTCCCCGATATTGTGCCGCTGCCGCAGGACGTGGTGGATGGCTGCGAGGCCGTGCTCGATACGTTGTTCGATCTGGCGGCGGCGGTCAAGGCCGTGCGCTAGACAATTGCGGCGTTGAAACGAGCAATTGCTTACGTTTGCGCTTAAACAAAAGGGGTCCGGCAATGGTCGGGCCTCTTTTGCTTGAGCGGCGACTTAGCATACTTGCGGGCGTGCTATAGATACGCACCGAGGTTGATGGCCGTGGCGTCGGTCTGGCTGCTTGCCTGGGTGCTGGCGCGTTCCAGCAGGAACGGACGTACCAGTTCTTGGCGGTTGATGTCCTCGGCGGCGGTGACTGCGGTGACGGTGCGCGCTGTAGAGCCGACGCGGATATGCTTGGTCTTTGCTGGGGCCTTGTTCTCGATTTGCTCCATGAGCAATTGAACGCCCTTGCGGCCAATCTCGTAGCCCGGGGGCGCTACCGTAGTGAGCGGGACCGATCCGCTCCAAGCGAGCGGGTTGCCGTCGCATCCGGCCACGCGTACTTGCCCGGGGACAGAGATGCCCTTGTCGACCAGTGCCGAAACGACGCCCGAGGCCAACACATCGGTCAGGCCGACGACAAAATCGGGGCGCTCGTCGGAAGAGCGCTCGGCAATCTGCGCGCCGATGCTGTAGCCGTCGACTGCGGTATTCCACTCTCCGGCGTCAATGACCTCAATTTTGATATCGGGATGCAGGGCGAGGGCCTTGTGAATGCCAAGCACGCGCAGGGTGAGCTGCATGAATGCCGCTCTTCCCACAACGGTGATATGGTGTGCGCCGCGGGCGATGGCGAGTTCGGCAATGATGCGACCCTGGGCCTCATTGTCGGCCGATACGTAGTAGCCGGGCTCGGAGCAATGGATGTCCAGATGGACGATCGGCACGGGCATCTTGGCCATGGCGGGGTGCCAATCGGGGGATGCCATGGGCTGAACCATGACGCCGGACATCTGCGTGCCCATAAAATAGCGCAGGTAATGGTCCTCGAGAATGTCGTCGTTATCGGCGTTGGCGATGAGCAAGTCGTAGCCGTGCTTGCGGGCCTCGTTGTGGGCACCGCTGGCGATTTGGAGCGAAAAGCCGTGATCGAGACGGGGGAGCACCAGGCCAAAGGACTTGGTGGCGCCGCCCGCGAGCTGACGGGCGCTTTGGTTGGGCAGGTAGCCAAGGCGATTGATGGTCTCGTTGATGAGTTTGAGAGTCTCGGGGCGCAGCTTTTCGGGATGGTTGAGCGCGTTGGAAACCGTGCCCAGCGAGACTCCTGCCTCGCGCGCGACATCGCTGATTTTTACCTTTGCCATAGCGGTCCCTTTGATGCGTTTCAAGTACGAGTCAGATTGTAGCATCGCCCGTTTCCAGGGTGTCAAAACCTACCAATTAGGGACAGGTTTATTTTGGTAGGTTTTATCTGGGCAAACACCGTTGCCAGCGCGACCACCACGAAGGGGACAGGCTCCTTTGTGGCGGTTTGAGCTACCCGGGCCTTCAATTGTCTCGATCTGTAACATCTGGACGGCAAAACCGGCTCTACCCGTTACAGATCGAGGCAAAGTGCAGGGGCTGAACCGTAATGTCTCGATCTGTAACACTAAGCCGGCTTCCGGAGCCCCAGATGTTACAGATCGAGATCTTTCGTCGGGCCAGGCCACCGCTCCGGTCCAAGTCACCATAAAGGCGCCTGTTCCAATCGCAGTGGTTTGGGCATGTGTGCATCGAGTGGTATCTAAGTTGAGATACCACTTCTGGTATATCAGCTTGTGCTTGCGTGAGTACAATACTCGAACGTTGTACGTCTCAGCGCCCCTTGTGCGTGGACGTCTTGCAGTCACGCGAACGAAGGGATTTATCCTATGTGCGGAATCGTCGGCTACACCGGCTCTGATATTGCAAAGAACATCCTGGTCACGGGCCTCAAGCGTATGGAGTATCGCGGCTATGACTCCTCGGGCGTTGCGCTCGAGGTAGGCGAGGGTGCCGCGGCTCACCTCGACGTCATCCGCCGCGTGGGCAAGGTCGCGGGCCTGGAGAGCGAGCTTGCCAACATCGACAGCGACGCTGCCTGCGGTATCGGCCATACCCGCTGGGCCACTCACGGCAAGCCTTCCGTTGTCAACGCTCATCCCCACACCAGCTGCGACGGTCGTATCGCCATCGTCCACAACGGCATCATCGAGAACTTCGCCGAGCTGCGCGAGGAGCTGGAGGGTCGCGGCCATCACTTTAAGAGCGAGACCGATACCGAAGTCTTCGCGCACTTGATCGAAGAGGCCTATGCCGAGACGCACGACCTGATGACTTCCGTGCGTGAGGCCTGCACCCACGTGGTGGGCGCCTATGGCTTGGCCGCTGTGTGCGCCGACGAGCCTGGCGTAATCGCCGTTGCCCGCAAGGACTCCCCGATTGTGGTCGGCGTGGGCGAAACCGGCTCCTATGTTGCTTCCGATGTCATCGCGCTTATCGACGCCACCCGCGATGTCGTGGTGCTCGAGGACGGTCAGTTTGCCAAGCTCACGCCCGCGGGCGTCGAGTATACCGACGAGGCTGGCAACGTGATTGAGCCCAAGGTCACCCACATCGATTGGGATCTGGACATGGCCGAAAAGGGCGGCTATCCCGACTTTATGCTCAAAGAGATCCACGAGCAGCCGCGCGTCGTGCGCGACACGCTGGTTGGCCGTATGACCCCCGCCGGCGAGCTCGATATCGATGAGCTGGGCCTGTCCCTCGAGGAGCTCAACGACATCGACCGTGTCTACGTGATCGCCTGCGGCACCAGCTATCACGCCGGTCTCATCGCAAAGAACCTTATTGAGGGCTGGGCTCGCATTCCTACCGAGGTCGAGGCGGCTAGCGAGTTCCGCTATCGCAACCCCATCATCACGCCGACGACGCTCGTCGTTGCCGTGTCCCAGTCGGGCGAGACGGCCGACACCCTTGCCGCCATTCGTGACGCGCGTATCAAGGGCGCCAAGGTCTTTGGTATTACCAACGTGGTGGGCAGCCCGGTGGCGCGCGAAAGCGACGGCGTGATCTACACCAAGGCCAACAAGGAGATCGCCGTCGCCTCGACCAAGAGCTTCATCGGTCAGGTCGTGAGCCTCACGCTTTTGGCCTTGCTGCTGGCGCAGGTGAAGTACCGTCTGACCACCAAACAGACGCGCATGCTGTTCCGCGAGCTTTCCGATACGGCCGAGCAGATCCAGTGGATCCTGGATACGCAGGCCGAGGCCGTGCACGAGGCCGCGCTTGTGTGCAAGGACGCGCAGTCTGCACTGTTCGTGGGTCGCGGCATGGGCGCCGCCATTTCCTACGAGGGCGCGCTCAAGCTCAAGGAGGTCAGCTACCTGCACGCCGAGGCATATGCCGCCGGCGAGATGAAGCACGGCCCCATCGCGCTGATCGATCCGGGCTTCCCTGTCATCGCGGTGGCCACCAAGAGCGCGACGTACGATAAGACAGTGTCGAACCTCATGGAGTGCAAGGCGCGCGGCGCCAAGGTGATTGTCGTTGCAACCGAGGGCGACGAGGAAATCAACAAGATCGCTGACTGCATCATTCGCGTGCCGGCCGTCCGCGACGTGTTCAGCCCCATCACGGCGAGCGTTCCGCTGCAGCTACTCGCCCGTGAGGTTGCCATCCTGCGCGGTTGCGACGTCGACCAGCCTCGAAACCTCGCTAAGAGCGTGACCGTGGAGTAGCGGATGTTCCGGCGTTTTGCCAAACGCCGGAACTGCTTGACGCTGCGCGGACCGCATTCACACCAATCTGACGTTCAATTTCGAGGGCGCGACCAGAAGGTCAGCGCCCTCTCATTTCACGTCACCTTGGCGCAAATGCGGCTCGCTCGCTGTTGGTGACTGACATCGACCGCGCCACTGTTGGCATCTGGCACTTGGGCAGCTAATCGACTGGATGGTAGAAGGTGTCGACGACCGTTTGCTTTACGTTGTCTTGGTCTAGGTAAAACTCGGCAAAGGTGTCGCCCTGCTGCATGGTTCCCTGCAGCGTCACAACATCAAACGAAGTCAGGCCGCGCTCGAGCATCGTAGTCGCCAGGTAGCTAAACTCATCGAGGCCCAAATTGGTCCACGTATAGTCGCCCATCGTCTGGTACAAGTTGATCAACACGGCCGGATTGCTCTTGGCGCTGTTGAGTACCTTGGCCGCGAACGCCTGCACATAGCTCACCTGACGCGCCGTACGATCGAGCGACGAGGTCAGCTCCGTGGTATCGCGCCACTGCACGTACTTCTCGGCCATCTTGCCAAAGAGTGTTGTCTCCTGGCCCTCGACCACCGAGGTGCCCGGCACAGTCTGCGTGGGTACCAGCGTTACGCCGCCGATGGAATCGTTAATGGGCGCCACGCCCTCAATGTTGAGTGTATAGTAATAGTCGACCGGAATATTGTCGAGTACGCGTGAAGCGGCTGCCGCTGTCAGCTGCGAGGAATTCTCGCCGTCGGTGCCATAGGCAAACTGCAGGCACAGTTGCTCGGTCACCTGTCCCGAAAACGAGCCGCCTGCGTACGTATCGACCGCGACCAAGCTATCACGCGGAATAACGATGCCTCGTGCCTCGCCCGTATCGGTATTAAGGGCTACAACCATAACGGTATCCGACTGGCCTTCTTTGGTGCCATCATCAGATGCGCGGTTATCAAAACCGATAAACGCGATTGTAGCCATGTGCTTGTTGAGTGCGTACTTCTTACCGTTATAGGTAATGGTATCGCCCTTGGTTTTAATGATATTCTCCGTCTTTTCCTCGATCTTCTTTTTGCCCTGGCTCACGCTATGGCTCACAAAGCCCCAGCCGGCGACAGCGATCGCAGCGATTACCAGCAGCACAATCACTAGCACGCGGATACGACGATGGCGCTTTATACGCTTAATCGACTCCTTGGAACGGCGACGGCGCTGTGGCGCTGCCTCATCGAGCGAAGGCCATTCGGCCTCATCAGCAGGCTGCGGCGCATCATCCGCAACCTGCGCCGAAGCCTCGGCCTGCTCCACGGCTTTGGCCTGCGTCCCATTTTGTGCGTCAGATGCCGAATCGACATCGGCGCTCTGCTGCGTGCTGGTAGGCTCCGCCACATCGGAAATCTGCTGCTGGGAAGTGCTCTCCTGGCCGCTTTCTTCGGGGTCTACCGCATCAATAAAGTATTTACCGCGTGGGTTCATTGCTACTTGGTTTCCTGATCATTAACTAAAACACCGCTAACGATATAGCGCCAGTTGCTGCGCTGTGATTTATCGAGCACGCAGGTGCTCAGCTGTACAATCTTACTATCCGCATCAAGCGATACGCCTTCGCGCACGTTTTTAAGGAGCGCGTCGGGATTGCAAACGGTATTGAAATACTCCTGGCGCACGGCGGGATCGGCAAAGTTAAACGAGTTGAGGATGTGGCGATTGTCGTACTGGTAGGCCGAAACGATCTTGTCCTTCAGGATATGACCGGGCGTGTAGATGAAAAACTCGGTGTTCTCGTTAAAAAAGTCCGCATCCTCAAAATAATGCAAGTTGTGGAACATGCGTCTGTTCACATGACCA
>CALKBB010000169.1 GCA_937989795.1 uncultured Collinsella sp.
GAAACAGCGGTCTGCCGCTTTTTGTATCGTTACATGTGAATGAGCTCGTTGAGATACTCGTTGGAGTCGAGAAAAATGTCCAGATAATAGTTGAATACCGTGGTATCCTCCTCGCGGCAGATGCCGGTGAGGATGTTTTCCGTCTGCTCCTCGGGGGCGGATGTCAGCCCGATTTGCTTCATGCGGTCGAGATTTTCCTGAGACGGGCTTGGTGTGGTGTCAATGCTGCAAATGCTGATGAGGGCGTCGCGCATTTTCCACAGCAGCTGCTGGCAGCCGCGCAGATAGGCAACCTGCGACTTCTTGAGCGAAATATTCATGCGCTCATCGAGCAGAATGTTGATGGAGCTGTCCAGCTGGTTGATGTGCTTGCGCAAATCGCGCAGGTCGGGGATTCTGCCGAGCAGCACGCGCTCCTTGAGCAGCGGCAGCATGGCTTGCTGGGCACTGAGAATGCCCTTTCTCGTGCGTTCAGCGCCGTTGTACGGGCGAATGAGCATGTTGACGGCAAGAGCAATGACTGTGCCGATAACCGTTTCACGGAAGCGCAGAAGGCCGTAAATAATGGTGCCGGATGCGGGGATGTCTTTGAGACAGCAGCAGAACACGACGCACGCCAAATTGGTGATGGTCGGCTTCATGTGCAGGAAATTGCACACGGAAATCATAATGATGACGCCGATGAAGCAGGTGATTTCAAAATAGCCGGTAAAATTCATGACGAAAATCATCGCGAGCAGCGCACCGACCAGGTTGCCGATAAGGTCCTGGCGGCGGGGGAGGGTCGTCGTGCGTTTGTGCTGGCACCGGTGGTGCGCGGGCGTAAAGGCGAGTACGCAAAATTGTTCGAGGATCTTCGGGCTGAGGGCTTTAGCCGCGTGCGTGTCGACGGCGAAGTGCGCTCGCTCGACGACCCTATCGATTTGGACAAAAAGTTCAAGCACGATATCGAGGTCGTAGTCGACCGCATCGTGATTCGAGAAAACTCTCTGGGCCGCATCGCCGAAGCTGTTGAACAGGCGACTGCCTTGGCACACGGCAATGTGAACGTGTACATGCTGCCCGATCGCGATGCTCCCGAGGGAACCGAGGGCGAGCTGCTGGAGTATTCGTTGGCTCTGGCGTGCCCGGAGCACGGGCACTCCATCGACGACCTGCAACCTCGCGACTTTTCATTCAACGCGCCCTATGGTGCGTGTCCCGAGTGCGATGGTCTGGGCTTTAAGAAAACGGTCGATGCCGAGGCACTGATTGAGGACCCGTCGAAGTCGATTGCCGATGGGGTCTTTGGAAGCCTGTTCGGCAATTCAAACTACTACCCCCAGATCTTCGCCGCGGTCTGCAAGCACTTTAAGGTGAGCGCGGATACACCGTGGGAAGACCTGCCTCCGCGGGTGCGCCGTGCGTTTTTGGATGGCATGGGCGACAAGAAGATTTCGGTGGACTATCAAAAACTCGACGGTCGTCGCAGCCAGTGGGACACCAAGTTTTCGGGCGTGCGCAATATCCTGTACGAGCGCTATACCGAGACGACCAACGAGAACACTAAGGCGCGCCTGGAGAAGTACATTCGCGAGGAGCCGTGCTCGAGCTGCCATGGCGCTCGCCTGCGCCCCGAGATGCTCGCCGTCACCGTGGGCGGCAAGTCCATTTATGAGGTTTGCTGCCTGTCGTGCCGCGAGTCGCTCGAGTTTTTTGAGGGCCTTGAGCTCACCGAGCGTCAACAATTCATCGGCGGTCGTATTGTCAAGGAAATCTTGGAACGCCTGCGTTTTCTGGTTGATGTCGGCCTTGATTATCTGACGCTCGATCGTGCTTCGGCGACGCTTTCCGGCGGTGAGGCGCAGCGCATTCGCCTGGCTACGCAGATCGGTGCTGGTCTCATGGGCGTTCTCTATATTCTGGACGAGCCTTCGATTGGTCTTCACCAGCGCGACAACGAGCGGCTGATCAAGACGCTCGAGCGCCTGCGTGATATCGGCAACACCGTTATCGTCGTTGAACACGATGAGGACACGATTCGCGCTGCCGACTATGTGATCGATATGGGGCCGGGCGCGGGCGTCAACGGCGGGCATGTGGTCGCCGCGGGAACGCCCACTGACATCATGGCGTGCCCCGAATCAATGACGGGTGCCTATCTGACCGGCAAGCGAATGATTCGAGTTCCCGATGAACGCCGCAACCCCGGACGTGGCTGTCTTAAGATTTCGGGCGCATGTGCCAACAACCTCAAAAACGTTACCGCCAAGATTGAGTTTGGCACGCTTACCGTCGTAACCGGCGTATCGGGATCGGGAAAGAGCTCCTTGGTCACCGATACGATTGCGCCTGCCCTCACCAACGCTATCCATCGCTCTACGCGTCCCGAGGGCCCGTTCAAAAAAATCGACGGCATCGAGTGCATCGATAAGGTGATCGATATCGATCAGTCGCCCATCGGCCGTACGCCGCGCTCGAATCCCGCTACTTATATTGGTTTGTGGGACGATCTGCGTGCGCTGTTTGCGAGCACGCCGGAGTCGAAGGCGCGTGGCTACTCGCCGGGACGCTTCTCCTTTAATGTAAGCGGTGGACGCTGCGAGGCGTGCAAGGGCGACGGCCAGATCAAGATTGAGATGCACTTTCTTCCCGATATCTATGTGCCCTGCGAGGTTTGCGGCGGTAAGCGCTACAACCGCGAGACGCTCGAAGTCACTTACCCTGGCAAGACCAT
>CALKBB010000170.1 GCA_937989795.1 uncultured Collinsella sp.
ATCGCTACTACATGCTCGACGCGCCCGAGATCACGGACGCCGCCTTCGACAAAATGCTCGTTGAGCTGCAAGAAATCGAGGCGACCTACCCCGACCTGGTGACGCCCGACAGCTATACCCAGCGCGTTGGCGGCTACGTGAGCGAGCAGTTTACGCCAGTCACGCACATGGCGCGCATGTATTCCATGGACGATGCCATGGACCTGGACGAGCTCGACGCATGGCTCCAGCGCACCGAGGATGCGCTCGGTGCCGGCAGCGTCACCTATACCTGCGAGCTCAAGATCGACGGCCTGGGCGTGGCCCTTACCTACCAAAACGGCACCTTTGTGCGCGCCGCCACGCGCGGCGATGGTACCACGGGCGAGGACGTGTCGCTCAACGTCCGTACCATCAAGGACGTGCCCATGCACCTGTCCGAGCCGGCGCTCGCTCACATGGGTGCCGACCGCGAGCGCACCATCGAGGTGCGCGGCGAGGTCTATATGCCCAAAGGCAGCTTTGTACGTCTGAATGAAGAGGCCGATGCCGAGGGCCGCGACCCCTTCGCCAACCCGCGCAACGCCGCTGCTGGCAGCCTGCGTCAGAAGGATCCCAAGGTTACGGCGCGGCGCGATCTGGCCACCTTTATCTATGCCATCGCCGATACCGATCCACTGCACGTCCACAGCCAGCGCGAGTTCCTCGATTGGCTGCGTAGCGCCGGCTTTAGCGTCAACCCCAACGTGGCTCGCTGTGCCACGCCGGCCGAGGTCCACGAGTTCTGCGCCCAGGCGCTCGAGCATCGCGGTGACCTGGACTACGACATCGACGGCGTGGTCGTAAAGGTCGACAGCTTTCAGCAGCAGCTCGACCTGGGCTTTACCGCCCGCGCACCGCGCTGGGCCATTGCCTTTAAGTTTCCGCCCGAGGAAAAGCAGACCGTCCTGCGCGAGATTCGCATCCAGGTGGGTCGCACCGGTGTGCTCACGCCGGTCGCCGAGTTCGATCCGGTGACGGTTGCCGGCTCCACCATCGCGCGCGCCACGCTGCACAACATCGACGAGATCCGTCGCAAAAACGTGCGCGAGGGCGACACCATCATCGTGCACAAGGCGGGTGACGTGATCCCCGAGGTCGTGGGCCCGGTGCTCGACAAGCGCCCGGCCGATTCGGTCGACTGGCACATGCCCGAGGTCTGCCCCGTGTGTGGCAGCCCCGTGGTCCACGAGGATGGCGAGGTCGCTTATCGTTGCGTCTCCATCGACTGCCCCGCGCAGCTCAAGGAGCGCCTGCTCCACTGGGTGAGCCGCGGCTGCATGGACGTCGACGGCCTGGGCGACGAGATTGTCGACAAGATGATTGCCGCCGGGCTGATTCATGACGTCGC
The DNA here is from genome assembly GCA_937989795.1 of uncultured Collinsella sp. Taxonomy (GTDB): domain Bacteria; phylum Actinomycetota; class Coriobacteriia; order Coriobacteriales; family Coriobacteriaceae; genus Collinsella. The sequence continues at coordinate 1,370 of CALKBB010000170.1, forward strand.
GGACTTCTACCAGCTCACGGTCGACGATATCGCCGGCCTGGACACGGGGCGTACCTATGCCAGCTCCAACAGCAAAAAGGGCGTCAAGAAGGGCGACCCCATTCCGGTAGGCCTCAAGACGGCTGAGAAAATCATCACCGAGCTCAACAAGTCCAAGAGCCAGCCGCTCGGTCGCGTGCTGTTTGCCCTGGGTATCCGCCACGTGGGCAAGAGTGTGGGCGAGGTCATCGCCGAGCGATTCCTGTCGATTGACAAGCTCATCTTGGCGAGCGAAGAGGATATTGCCGAGTGCGAGGGCATCGGCCCCAAGATTGCGGCGAGCGTCAAACAGTTCCTGGCCGTGCCCGAGAACCTTGCAGTGCTGGAACGTCTGCGC
>CALKBB010000171.1 GCA_937989795.1 uncultured Collinsella sp.
CTATGACGATGAAACGCGTTTGTTGGAGCACGTGAAGATCTACTCAGCGGTGCTGGTCGATTGGCGCCGTGACGGTCTCGATGCCCAGCATGCCGATGACCTGGCGTACTTCTTGTGTGATCTGGTGTTGTACGACGCACTCAGGCTCCTGGGCTCGGGCTGCGGCAAGGTGTTCGCTGCCGTTGCCGCGGCGCTTGACGGCTCTGCCGTGGGCAGTGATGCTGCGCTTGCGCAATGCGATCCTTCTGTTGCCGCCATGGTGCGTGCGGCGCTTGTCGGTAAGGCTCCTGCTGCCCGTTTGTGCAAAAAGCTCATGTTCAATTACGACGTCTTGAGGTTTGGACGCCTGGGCGCGTGCAAGCGCATGGCTGCGAACGCCCTGGGAAAGCGAGAAGTGTAGATGAGTATCAAGCGTTTGGCACTTTGCCGCAGCCAGGGCCGTCTGTTTGTGCTGCTTCGTTTTGTCGGCCAGGATATCGCGGGGCTTATTGAGCAGGAGGGTTCCCAGACTTTTGCTCATGCGACGACCGATGGCGCTTGCGTGCCGTCTTTGACACTGCCGGCCGACCATGGCCGCGTGCTTGCGCTTTGTCCCTCCGTTGCCGATTATTGGCGTGAGCTCCTCGTCTTGGTGCTCCCGTTTATGGACGGCTCTACAATTGACGTCTCATTTGCGTCTGGCGACAAAAGGTTGGGCTCCATTCGCCTTGACAGTCGTATTGCCAAGCTGGAATCCAAGATCAACTACAAGGCAAAGCCTGCGTTGTGTGCGCTCGTTCGCGATGCACAGCGCGGTGAGTGCTGCGGTCGCTACGAGATCGATGCCGTTCGTTATTTACCGGCAGATGAAGGCGCCGTCTGGCGCTATGAGGTCAAGTGGGCGGGAGATTCCCAGTGCGCCCCTGAGCTCCAGATCTTCGATACGCACATGAATGCGATTGATGCCACGGTGCATGTGTTTGAGTCGCAGGTCGACGTGCCGCAGCAGAACGGATGTCGCGTCAATAAAACGTATCTGAGCGTTGAGATGCCCGAGGATATACGCGATTTTGTCGCGATTGTGAGCGATCCCACAGAGCAGATCCAGAGCGGGTTTTGCGCCATGGATGGTCGCCTGTACAACGGCATGGTCGACGACAGCTGGAATCGCATGAAGGATGCACGCGCGGACGACGCTGCTTATCGACGTTGGTTTGAGCAGCATCGCGCGAAGCCGGGCGACCTGGCGTGCCAGCACGTTGCTTTGGCGGCTTTTGCTTACCGACCGCTCGTGAGCATTGTGGTGCCTTGCTATAAGCCTGATCGGATCTACCTGCGCGAGCTGCTGGACTCTGTGCTATCCCAGAGCTACGGTAACTGGGAATTGCTGCTTATGGACGCCTCGCCCGAATGGGACGCGGTGTCCAATCTTGCGGCCGCCGCCAACGACGAGCGCGTTCGTCGCATCGAACTGCCTGGCAACGGCGGCATTGTGCTCAACACCAACGCCGGCATTCAGCAAGCGACGGGCGACTATATCGCATTTTTGGACCACGATGACATCTT
>CALKBB010000172.1 GCA_937989795.1 uncultured Collinsella sp.
GCTTGCCATAGGTACCGTCGTTGAGGGCGGCGGCGTAGGCCTCAGCGGCCTCGGCATACATGCCCAAGTGCATCAAGGCGTTGCCGCGCAGATGGTCGGCCTCGCCCATAATCTCGCTGGGGGTCTTTGCCGCACCGAGCATCTGGGCGGCAGCGGAATAATCACCCGCGCGATAAGCGGCGCGGCCCTGTTGGATCAGCTGGCTATTCAAGGAAGTCCCCTTTACTCGTGAACGATCTCGACATGGACGATCTCGTCGCCGGCACGCAGCTGCGAAATCACATCGAGACCCTCGACCGTGGTACCAAAGACGGTGTAACCGGAATCGAGGTTATGCTGGGCGCCCAGGCAGAAGTAGAACTGCGAACCCGCGGAATCGGGATCCATGGAACGTGCCATGGCAAGCGCGCCGTCGACGTGGCTGTTACGCGGATTGGTAGCGAACTCGCCCTTGATGCAGTAACCAGGGCCGCCGGTACCGGGCATGCCGTCGGGGCCCTCAAGGCCGGCGGCGACATCGGCGCCGGACATATCGCGGGTATTGGGGTCGCCGCCCTGGATGACAAAACCGGGCACATAGCGATGGAACTTAAGGCCATCATAGAAGCCCATCGTGGAAAGCTCGCAGAAGTTCGCCACGTGGATGGGGGCGCCCTCGCCGTCAAACTTGACCTTGATGGTGCCCTTCGACGTCTCGATCACCGCGCACTCATCGCCGGCAAGCTGGTACTCGGGCGTGTAGAGCTCTTTCTTAAAACCAAACATGTGGTTCCTTCCTCGTGCGTTTAAAGCATATTTGTTCGAATTGTAGCAATAAGCACAGGCTTTCATCAATTGCGCACGCAGGTTATACCGCTTAGGCGCATTAATTACGAGCGCTGCCGCGGCTTCCAAGCGCCCACGTTGGCATCGTACTGGTTGAGCGCGCTGTTGCCGCCCTGCGCCATGGGTGACAAGATCTCGCTCTGGCGAGCGCTCATCGACTCACCATCGGGGATGGAAAGCGAGATGTCCCAGCTCTGACAGATCACATCGACACGCTCGTACATCCACTCGGCAAGCTGCTTTAAGTGGGCGATGTCGTCCGCATAGACCGTATCGTCCTGATACTTAAGGTTGTTGAGCTCATCTTGCGTCTTTTTAATCTGGTCGCGCAGGGCGTAGGCACTCTGCGACAGCTCCTGGCGGGTGGACAGCGGCGTTCGGAGATAGCCGTTGTTAAAGGAATCGATGACCTCGCCGATCTGGTCCTCATCACCGTAGGACACGATGGTCTGATACAGACCGTCGAGTCTGGTATAGAGCTGATCATCGGTCAGCACGGTTTCTTCCTGGACCACCTCGGCAGAATCGTCCTGCTTGGTATCGTCCTCAGTCGCCTCGCCCTTTTGGCGCGTGGGGAAGGTCGTCTGCGCAGCCTGGCCAAACTGGTCGTAGAAGGCAGGCATGACACCCATGGGATCGGCCGTCACGAACCAATAGGCACCGCCGCAAACGACGGCAAGGACCGCGATGACGATGAGCGGCTTGGGGATATGACGCTTGTGCTTGTGATAGGCGTCCTCGTCGGGATGCACCTTGCGCTTGGGTTTTTGAGCATCGTCATGCAGGGAAACGGGCGTGGGAATATCGACCTTG
>CALKBB010000173.1 GCA_937989795.1 uncultured Collinsella sp.
CAGCCTGCCCGTTTCCGCCTTCGTGGACCATGTGGACGGCCAGTTCGAGCTGGGCGCCGCCGCCTATGAGAAGCGCGGCGTGGCCGTGTCCGTTCCCACCTGGGACAGCACCAAGTGCATCCAGTGCAACCAGTGCGCCTATGTGTGCCCGCATGCCACCATCCGTCCGTTCGCGATGACCGAGGACGAGGCTGCCGCCGCGCCCGAGGCTACCCGCACGCTCGACGCCATGGGCCCCAAGGCCAAGGGCATGAAGTTCACCATGGCCGTGTCCCCGCTCGACTGCATGGGCTGCACCAACTGCGTCAAGGTCTGCCCCAAGGGCGCCCTCGAGATGGTTCCCACCGAGCAGGAGATGGACCAGCAGCCCGTTTGGGACTACATGGTCGAGAACGTCTCCGAGAAGAAGGAGCTCATCGCGGCCAACGTCAAGGGCAGCCAGTTTAAGCAGCCCTACCTGGAGTTCTCCGGCTCCTGCGCCGGCTGCGCCGAGACCGCCTATGCACGTCTGGTGACCCAGGTTGCCGGCGACCGCATGTTCATCTCCAACGCCACCGGCTGCTCCTCCATTTGGGGCAACCCCGCTGCCACCGCTCCTTACTGCAAGGACAAGGACGGTCACGGCCCGGCGTGGAACAACTCCCTGTTCGAGGACAATGCCGAGCACGGTCTGGGCATGGCCGTCGGTTACGAGGCCGTCCAGAAGAAGCTGATCGCTGCTACGCAGGAGATCATCGCCGCTGACGGTCCGTCCGACGAGCTCAAGGCCGCCGGTCAGGCTTGGATCGACTCCGTCAACGACGCCGAGGCCTCCAAGACCGCTGCCGCCGCCTACGTTGCCGAGCTCGAGAAGTGCGGCTGCGACGCTTCCAAGGCGATCCTCGCCGACAAGGCTTACCTCACCAAGAAGTCCTTCTGGATCTTCGGTGGCGACGGTTGGGCTTACGACATCGGCTTCGGTGGCCTGGACCACGTCCTGGCTTCCGGCCACAACGTCAACGTCTTCGTCTTCGACACCGAGGTCTACTCCAACACCGGCGGTCAGGCCTCCAAGGCCTCGAACCTGGGCCAGGTCGCTCAGTTCGCCGCTGCCGGTAAGGAGACCAAGAAGAAGTCCCTGGCCGAGATCGCTATGAGCTATGGCTACGTCTACGTGGCGCAGGTCGCCATGGGCGCCAACCCGGCTCAGACCCTCAAGGCCATCCACGAGGCCGAGGCCTACGACGGCCCGTCCCTCATCATCGGCTACAGCCCCTGCGAGATGCACTCCATCAAGAAGGGCGGCATGCAGAACTGCCAGGCCGAGATGAAGAAGGCTGTCGAGTGCGGTTACTGGAACCTCTTCCGCTTCAACCCCGAGGCTGCTGCCGGCAAGAAGTTCTCGCTCGATTCCAAGGAGCCCGCGGGCGGTTATCAGGAGTTCCTGATGAACGAGGCCCGTTACGCTTCGCTGACGCGTTCCTTCCCCGAGCGCGCCGAGGAGCTCTTCAAGGAGAACGAGCAGGCCGCTATGGACCGCTACGCTCACCTGCTGAAGCTCAAGACGGTGTACAACGAGGCCTAGGTCTCCCACCGCAGGATCTGAGGGCTGACCTTCGCGGACGCCCTCGGACATGAAAGAACCCCCGCTGCGCACTACGTGCGGCGGGGGTTCTTTCGTCCTGCGGAGTGTCCGCGAAGGTCAGCCCTCAGATCCTGCTACGACTACGTCCTCGGATTGTGTGGGCTGATGAAGGACGTGGTTGTGGCGGCCTTTTGTCCCCTTCGCTGTTTCGCGGCTTTGCCGCGAAACCTCGCGCCACTCTGGGGATGGATGGAGATTTTGGCTGTTGCTGCCTTCTATCCCCGTGCTTTGGGGCTGGTTGCCTTTTTGGAGCTCATCTTTATTCCTTATGCTGAATGAAAAGCCCCATGTTTTTGCAGGGGTGCATACTCGTCTTATTAATGCATAGAATCTCGTATAGTGCGAGTAAGATATTACGTTGTCTGTTTTGTGTTTAGCAGAGATATAGTTTGCATAATCTAGTCTAATCCCTGCTCTATTAAAATAAAGTCGCACGTAAATGGCGTAGATATACCTAAGCTGGGCTTCTTTACGCTGAGCGGGTAAAAATGACCGTTCACCGTTCAACTGTTTTCAAAATGAATAAAATGAGCGATAAAGAGAATATAAACCTTAATAAACTCGCGTATCGCACGGACACGGGTTATTAATGGGTTGTAGGTCTTTTACAGAAGGGATTCCAGCAATGTCTAAGCCTCTTGGCAAGCCCGATCGTATTGTCGTCGCCCTTGGCGGCAACGCCCTCGGCAACAACCCCGTCGAGCAGATCGAGGCCGTGAGCAACACCGCCCACGCTCTCCTTGGTCTTATCGAGCAGGGTAACGAGATCATCATCACCCACGGCAACGGCCCGCAGGTCGGCATGATTCAGAACGCCTTCGCCGCTGCCCACGACGCCATCGGCACCCCCGAGATGCCGCTGCCCGAGTGCGGCGCCATGTCCCAGGGCTATATTGGTTATCACCTGCAGCAGGGCATCGGCCGCGAGATGCACAAGCGCTATAAGCGTTGGCACGCCGCCACCGTCGTCACCCAGATCGAGTGCGATCCTGACGATCCCGCGTTCAAGAACCCGACCAAGCCGATCGGCCCCTTCTACACCGAGGAGCAGGCCAAGGAGTTCATGGCCGAGGATCCCTCCAAGGTCTTCGTCGAGGATTCCGGCCGCGGCTGGCGTCGCGTCGTCGCCTCCCCCGATCCCAAGAAGATCGTCGAGGCTGACTCCATCCTCAACCTGCTCGACAACGAGTTCATCGTCATCGCCTGCGGTGGCGGCGGCATCCCCGTCGTCCGCGACTACGAGAACAAGGGCTGCTACAAGGGCGTTCCCGCCGTCATCGACAAGGACCTGGGCGGCGAGCTGCTGGCCGAGGACTGCGACGCCGACGTCCTGTTCCTGCTGACCGCCGTTGAGCATGTCGCCATCAACTTTGGCAAGCCCAACCAGGAGGAGCTCGAGGACCTCACCGCCGACGAGGCCGAGCGCCTGGCCGACGAGGGCCAGTTCGGCAAGGGTTCCATGGAGCCCAAGGTTCGCGCTGCCATCAAGTTCGCCCGTTCCCGCAAGGGCCGCACCTGCATCATCGGCGCTCTGGACAAGGCCGCCGAGACCATGGCCGGCCTCTCCGGTACCCGCATCCACGAGTAGTCCCTACTCTGTTGCCTCTCTTGTGGGCGCCAGGCAAAGCGCCCACAAACTAGCCTCTCTTCATGAGCCCCGCAGTCCGCTCCGACTGCGGGGCTTTTGCTATTGAGGTGGCTGTTCATGAGAAGCGCTGAAGACCGCGGAAACCCGGCACTTGGGGACGTTCCTTTCCTGCCGGCAGCTTGGGACAGTCCTTTTCGACAGCGCGAGCGGTCGTCTGCAAAGACCGTCCCTAGTGGCTGGTCATTTAAGTCTGTCCCCAATGACTAGTAGTAGGCCCACATGGCTTCGATTTCGTTGAGGACTTCTACGACGCCCCAGCGGCGGGCGCTGCGGCTTTGCGAGTTGGGGTCGTAGACACCGATCTGGTCGGCGTCGTCAATCCCGTAGAGCACGATGTAATGACCAACGTTGGTAAACGTGCCGGGACGCACGGCGGCGATTACGGGAGCACCCGAGCGTAAGGCCTGGGCCATCGAGTCTCGATTGTTGTAGAGCTGCGTCCCGTTAAGCCCCAGCTGCCATGCGCCGCTCGTCATAAACGACCACTCGGTGGCTCCGGTGGGTGCATAGTTGCCCGCCTCGGAAAGAGCGCACATATCGACCGGCGTCATATCGGTGTGGCCGGTCTTATAGATGTAGACCATGGTAAGACAGGTGGGGCCGCAGGCATTTTGACGGATGGTGCCGCCGGCGTAGGGCAGCTCCGACCATGCCGGATCGATCTGATAGATATGGGGCATGGTACCGGCTTGCCACTGCGAGCGCGGGGTCGAAAACGCAAACGAGTAGCCGGGCGCAACCGGGGCCTTGAGCAGCTTGTCCTCGGCGGCGGGCTCCAGGCCGGCAGAGCCATGCGAGGCACACGACCCCAGATACACAAAGACCAGACATGCCATGATGGAGCACAGGACAAGACAGAGGCGATGAATCCGCGGATTGACGGCCCTGACACGTCCCATCGGCCGTGGCTGCTTTTGCGGCATAGGCGACGAGGGGCGATCCTGCGGACGCTGCGGGTTCTGCGGCCCGTCGCTGTCAGAAACACTCCTAGATGTTGGCGTGGTACGCCCGGCAAGGCGAACGTTTCGCTGCCGTTCGCCGTCGTTGTATCCGTATGCCATTTGTACCGCCTCGTCTCATGTATAACCCGTCCATCCTACAAAAAAGACGTGCAGCAAATGAGGACATACGCCAAAACCTCGGTAAGCGGCATGGGCGGGAGCGAGCCCGGCGCCATTAAGTGACGCCCTCCTCGAGCAATCGAATCGCGTCATCAAAACAGATGCTCGCAACGAGTGGCGCCCCTCGCCGTTCGTCCCAAAAACGGCGCCGTTCGTTTTACGGTTCTGCCTTCGGTCGAGCCACAAGCGGCGCTGCCGTGCCAAGGCCGTATCTTAAAGCCATGAAATAAAAGCGCGCGGCAAAACAGACCGCGCAAGGGGTGACGCCAAGGGGCGTCAAAAAGGAAAGGAGGGGAACAATGGCGGACAAGAACGCAGAAGTTGCAGTCGAGGGTGACGGCGGCATGAAGAAAACGCTTTCGCTCTGGAACTTCTTCACCATCGGTTTCGGTGCCATCATCGGTACCGGTTGGGTTCTGCAGGTCGGCGACTGGATGGTCGTGGGCGGCGGTCCCGTTCCCGCTATGATCGCATTTCTCTTGGGTGCAATCTTCCTCGTGCCCGTCGGAGCTGTTTTCGGTGAGCTCACGGCTGCTATCCCCATTTCGGGTGGCATCGTCGAGTATGTCGATCGTAGCTTTGGCCGTACGCTGAGCTACATCACCGGTTGGCTCCTGGCCCTGGGCAACGGCATCCTGTGCCCGTGGGAGGCCATCGCCATCTCGACCCTCGTGTCCGAGATGTTCGGTAGCCTGCCCGGTCTTGAGTGGCTGCGCGCCGTCAAGCTCTACACCATCCTGGGCGCCGACGTTTACCTGTTCCCGACGCTGATTGCGCTTGGCTTTGCAGTCTACGTCATCTTCCTCAACTTCCGCGGTGCCAGCTCGGCCGCCAAGCTTCAGGCCTTCCTGACCAAGGCCCTGCTCTGCGGCATGCTGCTCGCCATGGGCGTCTCGCTGTTCACCGGCTCGCCGGACAACGCCATGCCCGTGTTCTCCCAGGTCGCCGGCGCTGGCGGCGGCAAGGCCGCTACCGAGAGCACCAGCCTGTTCGCCGGCATCGTGTCGGTCTTGGTTCTGACTCCGTTCTTCTACGCCGGTTTCGACACCATTCCTCAGCAGGCTGAGGAAGCAGCCGAGGGCCTCAACTGGAACAAGTTCGGCAAGATCATCTCCCTGGCCCTGCTGGCCGCTGGCGGCTTCTACATGGTCTGCATCTACTCGTTCGGCACTATCCTCGACTGGCATGAGTTCGTTAAGAGCCCGGTTCCCGCGCTCGCCTGCCTCAAGGGCATCAATATGCTCCTGTACCTGGCCATGCTCGTCATCGCCACGCTTGGACCCATGGGCCCGATGAACTCCTTCTACGGCGCCACGAGCCGCATCATGCTCGCCATGGGCCGCAAGGGCCAGCTGCCCGAGAAATTCGCCGAGGTCGACCCCAAGTCCGGCGCTCCCAAGCTTGCCTGCGTCGTCTTGGGCGTCATCACTGTCATCGGTCCGTTCCTGGGCAAGAACATGCTCATCCCCCTGACCAACGTGTCGGCTCTCGCCTTCATCTTCTCCTGCGGCATGGTCGCCCTCGCTTGCCTGCGCATGCGCTTCACCGAGCCCGACCTGCCTCGTCCCTACGAGGTGCCCGGCGGCAAGTTTGGCATCGGCCTCGCTATCGCCGCCTGCGCCATCATCATCGGCCTGCTTGTGATTCCGTTCTCTCCCGCCTCCCTCAACATGGTGGAGTGGAGCATCGTGATCGGCTGGTTGGCTATTGGCCTGGCTCTCATGGCTTTCACCAATTCCCGTAAAAAGTAACGCCGAGCCGGGGCGGATCGGGTGCGCGGGCCCCTCTCTCCCGCGCACCGAACCCGGCACCACTTGGGTAGCTTTGTGAGGCCTTAACCCAACACGGCCTCGCCCACTATATGGATTCATAAGGAGGAACCATGTCCACTAAGTATGCAATCGTTGGCGGCAAGCTCATCGACGGTACCGGTGCCGAGCCGGTCGAGAACTCCCTCGTTCTCGTCGACGACAACGGCAAGATCGAGTACGCCGGTGCTATGCAGGACCTTCCCGAGGGCGTTGAGGTCATCGACGCCGCCGGCAAGACCGTCCTTCCCGGCCTGATCGACACCCACCTGCACTTCTCGGGCAACTTGACCGACGATGACACCGACTGGGTCATGCAGCCGCTCCTCGAGAAGCAGGCCGTCGCCGTCAAGCAGGCCTACGACTGCCTCACCCACGGCCTCACCACCGTCTGTGAGATCGGCCGCTTTGGTATCCAGATCCGTGACTGCATCGACAAGGGCGTCTTTAAGGGCCCGCGCGTTCTGGCCACCGGCCTCGGCTTCTGCCGCGTTGCCGGTCACGGTGACTCCCACCACTGCACCCAGGAGCTCAACAAGGAATCCCATCCCTGGGGCGACCAGGTCGACGGTCCTTGGGATCTGCGCAAGGCCGTCCGTCGTCGCCTGCGCGAGAACCCCGATGCCATCAAGATCTGGGCTACCGGTGGCGGCATCTGGCGCTGGGACTCCGGTCGCGACCAGCACTATTGCTCCGAGGAGATTCAGGCCGTGGTCGAAGAGGCCAAGATGGTCGGCATCCCCGTGTGGAGCCACTGCTACAACAACCACGCCGCTGCCTACGATTCCGTTCGCTTTGGCTGCGAGCAGCTGATTCACGGCTTCGATATCGATGAGCGTACCATGGACCTCATGGCCGAGCAGGGCACCTTCTTCACCCCGACGATTGCCTTCCTGCCCACCTGGTACGCCACCTATCCGCCCGTCTACGTCCCCGAGCTGCACGACAAGTACGAGGGCACCCTGGTCGAGAAGGAGCTGCAGCGCAACTACGACTGCCTGCGCGAGGCCAAGAAGCGCGGCGTCGTCATGACGATCGGCTCCGACTCCTTCTCCTTCGTCACCCCGTACGGCACCTGCTCCATCGAGGAGATGTACGAGTTCGTCGACAAGATCGGCTTCACCCCGGTCGAGACCATCACCTGTGCCACTCTCAACGGTGCCAAGATGTGCCACATCGAGGACGAGACCGGTTCCATCGAGGCCGGCAAGTGCGCCGACCTGCTGGTCGTCAACGGTGACGTCGCCGCCGACATCCATGTGCTCAACACCGACAACATGGACGTCATCATGAAGGACGGCTGGATCGTCGAGGCTGGCACCTTTGGCGAGGCCAACAAATACAGCGCCTAAGATACCGTTTGTCGATGGCTGGATGTAAAACACAGTTTTTGATTGCATAATGCAATGGAGAGGGTCGCTTGCGGCCCTCTTTATTGCTATGGGTGCTACGGACAAGAGGGGATGACGGTGGATTTAAACAGGCTGATTCTGGGCAAGAGTTACAACTCTACCAAGGTCTTTCGTACGGCCCAGCATGTGGTCCAGGCCATCCTGCTCGGTATCGTCGTTCCGGCGCTTATCCTACTGCTTATCTGGGATTTAACCGATAATCCCAATCCCGTTCCGGGCGTTGTCGTTATTGCCGGCCTGGTCATGCTGTGCTTCTTCTTCTCATATGTCTTTGTGGTCCCCGACGACCTCACGTCGAGCGCAACCGACCGTACGCTTGCCATCGCATCAAAAATATTCGCCTACACGTCGCGCGGCCTTACGCCCGAAGCGGCCCTGGGCGTCTCTAAAATCATCCTGTCCGAGACCATCGCGTCGGCCATCTGCTTTACCGATGGCAAACAGGTGTTGGCAAGCTGGGGCGAGGACTCGGCAAAGTGCCCTGCCGGCACCCCGGTCGTGCTCAAGACCACGCTCAACGTGATCGAGTCCGGCGAACAGAGTGTATTTTCGCGTGACGCCTCCAATGAGACGGGCGGCTATTTTCCCCGTCTGCGCGCCGGCATTGTCGCGCCGCTTACCGTGCGCGGGCATTGCGTGGGTACGCTCGAGCTGTATTACCCCCGCCTGAGCAGCATCGATATGCGCCAGACGGCCCTTGCTTCGGGTTTTGCCGATCTAATTTCCACGCAGCTCGCCAGCTTTGAGCTCGAGCGCCAGGACGAGCTCACAGCCCGTGTTGAGCTTCGCGCCCTGCAGTCGCAGGTCGACTCGCATTTTCTATTCAATACCATTAGCACGATCGTGTCGCTCGTTCGAACCGAGCCCGACAAGGCGCGATCGCTGCTGATCGACTTTTCCAACTACTATCGTCAGACGCTTTCTGACTCCGATACGCTCACCACGCTCGAGCACGAGGTGGAACAGGGCACTCGTTATATCAATCTTATGCAGGCCCGGTATGGCGACGGCCGTCTGCGCGTTTCGGTCGACATCGACTTTGAGGTGCGCGACAGCCTGGTACCGCCGTTTATCTTGCAGCCGCTGCTCGAAAATTGCATCAAGCATGCGCAGCGCGAGATTGAGCCGCTTTCTATTCGTGTTAGGGCTTTTGAGACCGATGACGGCTTGGAGATTATCGTCGAAGATGACGGCATCGGTATGAGCGAAGAAGTCTGCGCGCATCTGTTTGAGCAGCATCGCCGAGAGGAGCCCGAGAGCATTACCGCCGACGGCTCCATCAAACGAGGCTGCGGCTTGGCGCTCTTCAACGTGCTTCAGCGCATCCATTTCTTTTACGGAGAAGATTCTGGCATGCGCGTGAAGTCCCAGGAGGGCGTGGGAACGCAGGTCATCGTCGAGCTGAACGGCGAGCCGCATGAGCCGGCGCCGTTGACGGCGTAGCACGCGGTTGGATTGAGAGAAAAAGAGGGGAAGCGCATATGTCCGAAGGCTGGAACATCCTGGTGGTTGATGACGAGCCTCCCATTAGGGCTGAGCTACGCTATCTGTTGGAAAAGGATACGCGTGTAGGTCAGATTGCCGAGGCGGGCAATGTCACCGAAGCCGTGGAGTCGATTCTGTCGAACAAGCCCGACGTGCTGTTTTTAGACATTACCATGCCCGGTCGCTCGGGAATTGAGCTTGCCGAGACGCTGCAGAACCTAAAGACGCCGCCGATCGTGGTGTTTGTGACGGCATTTGCCGAGCATGCGGCCGATGCCTATAACCTCGATGCTGTCGATTACATCGTCAAACCGGTCGAGGATGCCCGCTTGTCAAAGGCACTCGACAAGATCGAGACTGCCCTGGGCGCTCGCCGTGTCGTCCATGCTCCACGCCAGCCTTTGCGCCTGACGGTGGATCGTGGGGGCAAAAAGGTGTTCATTCCCGTGGCGGATGTCTGCTACTTTGAGGCGCGCGCCGATTTTTGCAACGCCGTCTGCGCCGAGGGAACATACCTGATCAATGAGTCGATTTCCTCGCTCGAGCGGCGCCTGGCCTCCGAGGGCTTTATCCGTGTCCACCGCAGCTATCTGGTCAATTTGGAAGACGTGCACAATGTCGAGATCGGCTCCACGGGTCTTATGGAGCTCAGGCTCGATCGCGTAACCTCGATGGTGCCCGTGTCCCGCCGTCGCGCTGCCGAGGTTAAAGCACACTTGGGGCTTGCGTAGACGGTCTGCGTGCCGTCGTTTACCATCGCAGGTTTGGCATGGGCGCGCGGTGGGCATAATGGGTGGCATCGAATGAAATCGAAAGGATCATTATGCCCGCGCTTATCACCCATCATCTGTTTGGCGAGGAAAGCATCGACCGTCTTCCGCAGGGCGTCATCACGTCCGATGAAGAGCGCATTGCCTTTATCTTGGGCAACCAAGGCCCCGACCCGTTTTTCTTTCACATTCTGACACCGCGTGTTTCCGACTGCACGCTGCTGGCGCAGGTCATGCATCGGTCGCGCATGTCTCGCCAGTTCGCGTGCCTGCGCGACGGCGTGTCGCATCTGCTGCCGCGCGACGCCAGCTTGGGTCGTGCCTTTGCGCTGGGCCTGCTGTCTCATTACGTGCTCGACCGCAACGCCCATCCTTTTGTCTATGAGCAGCAGTTTGGCATCGTGGAGTCCGATTCAGAGCTTGAGAATTCGAGCAGTCAGGTCCATGCCGTGATCGAGAGCGACCTGGATGTGCTGATGCTGCAGCTTAAACGCGATGGCGCTACGGTCGACGATTACCCGCCGGCGGGCGAGATCGTCACCACCGATCGCATCAATCGCGTGGCCGGCGTGCTGATGAGCTATGTTGCCGGACGCGTGTACGGCATTGACATTCCGGCGGGGGAGTACGGTGCTGCCGTTGCCAATATGCAGCGACTTTACCGCGCGATTGAGCCGGCCGGCTCCGCAAAGACGCGCGCGATCTCGTTGGTTGAGGGCTTGGTGCACGATTACTCGCTGCTCGACGGCCTTGCCCATCGCGTGACGACGGAGCTTCCCGAGCGCACCGGCAACCTGGGCCACCTGACATGGAAGAACCCCTTTACCGATGAGGTCTCGACTGAGAGCTTCCCCGAGGTCTTTGAGCGTGCGCTGGTCGATTACGAGCTCACCGTCGCTCGCTTTATCGAGACCGGCGACATGGAGGCCGTGACCGGCCATATCAACTACAGCGGCCGCGTACTCGACGCCGACGAGGAATTCGACCGCGAGGAGTAACAAACCGTTTCAATAAGTTGCGGTGGAATAGTTCCTGAATGAAGCCCCCGGAGGGCTAAGCGGGAACTATTTCACCGCAACTGCGTTGATGGGATGGCGTTTCGCCCTGCGTGTCCGTATGACCGCGCCTGTCCCTTTGCCGAATCCTTACCGGTGCCTCTGTGCAATTGGGGTACGATGAACTAACTGCATATTGGGCGAATACGAAAGGGCCCTGTCCATGAAATACACCAAGCTCGAGCGTAACTGGGTTATGTACGATGTGGGCAATTCGGCCCTCGTGTTGCTCAATACCTCGGTGGTGCCCATCTACTTTAACGCCATCAATACCGGTGCTTCCTCGGCAGACCTGGTGGTCGCTTGGGGCAACGCGCAGACGATTGCCTCGCTGGTCATTGCCATGCTCATGCCCATTCTGGGCGCGCTTGCCGATTACGCCGGCAACAAGATCAAGTTCTTCTTGGGCTTCTTCCTCACGGGCCTGGTTCTTTGCCTGGCGCAGGCTATCCCAATGTCCGCCATGGCATTTTTGACCGTGTACGTGCTGTGCACCATCGGCCTTAACTCTTCTATGACGTTCTACGACGCCATGCTGCCCGACATTACCACCGACGAGCGCATGGACGCCGTGTCCAGCTCGGGCTATGCCTGGGGCTACATCGGTTCCACTGTACCGTTCATCATCTGCCTGGCGCTCATCATGGGTGGTCCCGCTCTTGGCGTCCCCACCATGCTGGCAACGCGTCTGTCGTTTATCATTACTGGTGCCTGGTGGCTCATCTTTACCCTGCCGCTCATTCGCACCTATAAGCAAAAGTACGGTCGCGAGCGCGGTCCCGAGGACACCATCGGCCACATCGTGGGCGGTGTGTTCTCCGAGGTTGGACACACCATGCGCGAGATTGCCCGCAACAAGACCGTGCTGGTCTACATGATCGCGTTCTTCTTCTATATCGATGGCGTCCACACAGTCATTTCCATGGCTACCAGCTACGGCTCGGCTTTGGGCATCGACTCGACGCAGCTGGTCCTGGCGCTGCTCGTTACGCAGTTTGTGGCCTTTCCGTCCGCTATCATCTACGGCAAGCTCGCCGGACGCGTGGGCACGCTCAACATGATCCTGGTGGCGGTCGCCGCCTACATGGGCATTGTGCTGTTCGCCGCGTTCTTCCTAAAGACCGCCTTTGAATTTTGGGTGCTTGCCATTATGGTCGGCCTGTTCCAGGGCGGCGTGCAGGCGCTCAGCCGTAGCTACTTTGGCCGCATTATCCCCAAGGAAAAGTCCAACGAGTACTACGGCTTCTTTGACATCTTCGGTCGCTATGCAAGCGTCATGGGCACCTTTCTAGTGTCGGTCGTCACCTCGCTGACCGGCAACCCGTCGCTTGGCGTCCTTTCAATTGGCGTGCTGCTGATCGTTGGCTTTATGCTGCTGGTTCGCCTGTCCCGCATGACTCGGGCGGCAGAGCATGCCGCATAGGAGCGAGCGGCTATTGTGCCTGTCCACGGTACTCTTTTGGGGTTATCCGCAATAAACATTGCGACTTGCGAGCAATGATTTGCCCAAGTGGGTATGATGGAATCAGCTAGGTCGCGGGGCGTCGCCTGTGTTTGGCGGCGTCCCGTTTTTGTGTTGCAGGGAGGGTAAGGCATGAACGCCACAGTCGTGATTCCAACGTATTGGGCGGGCGATGACGCTTGCGCAAACGCCCCTGGCACCTATGACCATTCGACACGACTCAACGCCGACAATCCCGAACTCGACCGCTGCCTGGCCTCGCTTGAGCAGGTGCGCGACATCCCGCGCATCATCCTTTTGGTGGTCTGTCCCGTTTCTGCCACAGCCGATGTGTCGCTGCGCGTGCACGAGATTGTCGACGCGCATCCCACGCTCAAGGTCA
>CALKBB010000174.1 GCA_937989795.1 uncultured Collinsella sp.
CCGTCTCGCCCTTGGGCGTGACCTTACCCACCAGGATGTCGCCGGCGTGGACCTCCGCGCCGATGCGGATGATGCCGCGCTCGTCGAGGTCCTTGAGAGCGTCCTCGCCGACGTTGGGAATGTCGCGCGTGATCTCCTCGGGGCCGAGCTTGGTGTCGCGGGAGTCGAGCTCATACTCCTCGAGGTGGATGGAGGTATACAGGTCCTCGCGGACAAGGCGCTCGTTGAGGAGCACCGCGTCCTCGTAGTTGTAGCCCTCCCACGTCATGAAGCCGACGAGGATGTTGCGTCCGAGCGCCAGCTCGCCCTGATCGGTGGCAGGGCCGTCCGCCAGCACGGTGGGGTCGACGGTCTCGCCGTTTTCATTGACATACTTGCCGTGCACGCGCTCGCCGACGTCGACGATCGGGTGCTGGTTGATGCAGGTTCCGTGGTTGGAGCGCAGGAACTTGGTGAGCTTGTATTCCTTCGTCTCGCCGTTGTCGTAAGCCACGGTGATGGCGCGGGCGTCCATCTTGGTCACGACGCCGTCGCCCTCGGCGAGGACGGCGACCTCGGAGTCCATGCAGATCTTGTGCTCCATGCCGGTACCGACGATGGGAGCCTCGGGGCGGAGCAGAGGAACGGCCTGACGCTGCATGTTCGCGCCCATCAGGGCACGGTTCGCGTCGTCGTTCGGCAGGAACGGGATCATCGCGGTCGCGATGGAGACCATCATGCGCGGGGAAATGTCGATGTAATCGACGCGGTCGCGGTCGACCTCGACGATCTCGTCGCGGTGGCGGCAGGTGATACGCGGGTTGACAAGGCAGCCGTTCTCATCGACCGGCTCGGCCGCCTGACCGACGATGAACTGATCCTCAACGTCGGCGGTCATGTAGGTGACCTCGTCGGAGACATGGCCCGTCGCATGATCGACAGCGCGGAAGGGCGCCTCGATGAAGCCGTATTCGTTGATGCGGGCGTAGGTCGCGAGGTAGGAGATCAGGCCGATGTTCGGACCTTCGGGGGTCTCGAT
Source organism: uncultured Collinsella sp. (assembly GCA_937989795.1). GTDB lineage: Bacteria > Actinomycetota > Coriobacteriia > Coriobacteriales > Coriobacteriaceae > Collinsella. Next base: position 1,019 of record CALKBB010000174.1, read on the forward strand.
GGGGCACATACGGCCGTAGTGGCTGTAGTGGACGTCGCGGACCTCCATGTTCGCGCGCTCACGGGAAAGGCCGCCGGGGCCGAGCGCGGAAAGACGGCGCTTGTGCGTCAGCTCGGCGAGCGGGTTCGTCTGATCCATGAACTGGGACAGCGGGCTGGAGCCGAAGAACTCCTTGATGGCCGCGGTGACCGGGCGGATGTTGATGAGGCTCTGCGGCGTCACGATGTCGAGGTCCTGAATGGTCATGCGCTCGCGGATCACGCGCTCCATGCGGGAAAAGCCGATGCGGAACTGGTTCTGCAGCAGCTCGCCCACGCAGCGCAGGCGGCGGTTGCCGAGATGGTCGATATCGTCCTTCGTGACGATGCCGTGCGCCAGCGCGTTCATGTAGTTGATGGAAGCGAGAATATCGTCCGCAAGGATGTGCTTGGGCGCAAGGCGGTCGGCGTTGTCGCGGATGGCTTCCTTGAGCTCCTCGCCCTCGTACTTCGCCAGCAGCTCCTCGAGCACGCTCTTGCACACGCGCTCCTTGATGCCGCACTCGGCGACGGGGTCGAAGTCCACGAAGCGGGAGAGGTCGACCATGTTGTTCGAGAAGACGCGCAGCGTCTTGCCGTCGAGGTCGAGCGTCACGTCGTTGACGCCGATGGCGTCAAGCTCGCGGGCCTCGTCGCTGGTCATGACATGGCCGGCGTCAAAGAGGATCTCGCCCGTGCGCGGGTCGGCGACGGGATAGGCGAGCTTCTGGCCGTGGATGCGGGTCCACAGGGAGAGCTTCTTATTGAACTTGTAGCGGCCGACCATGGACAGATCATAGCGGCGCGGATCGAAGAAGAGGTTCTTGATGAGGCCCTCGCTGGCCTCGACCGTGGGCGGCTCGCCCGGACGGAGCTTGCGGTAGATCTCCAGCATGGCCTCCTCATAGGTCTTGCAGGCGTCCTTCTCCAGCGAGACCTTGATGCGGTCGTCGTCGCCGAAGAGGTCGAGGATGCCCGTGTCGGTCTTGAGGTCGGCGTACTGCTCGGCCTGACCGCCGATGGCGCGGATCAGCTCGGTGATGGGGATCTTGCGGTTCTTGTCGATGCGGACCCAGAACACCTCGTTGGTGTCGGTCTCATACTCCAGCCACGCGCCGCGGTAGGGGATCACGGTGCTGGTGAGCAGGGGCAGGTCGGTCTTGAGGTCGATCTCCTTGCCGTAGTACACGCCCGGGGAGCGGACGATCTGGCTGACGACCACGCGCTCGGCGCCGTTGATGACGAAGGTGCCGGACTGGGTCATGAGCGGGAAATCGCCCATGAAGATCTCCTGCTCCTTGATCTCCTGCGTCTGGTTGTTGTACAGCCGCACGTTGACCTTGAGCGGAGCGGCATAGGTGGCGTCGCGCGCCTTGCACTCCTCCACGTCGTACTTGGGGGCCTCATCCATCTTGTAGCCGATGAAGCTCAGCTCAAGATTGCCCGCGTAGTTGGTGATCGAGGCGACGTCGGTGAACACCTCCTGCAGTCCCTCGTCGAGGAACCACCGGTAGGACTTCTTCTGGAGCTCCAGAAGATTCGGCATCTCCATGATCTCCTCATGTCGAGCGAAGTTTTTGCGAAGGGTCTTGCCGTACATCTTGTCTTTGGCCATTTTTGCTCTTCACGCCTTTCCTTTCCCGCCGGTCTGTCTCCGGCGGGGAATGTATTGGTGTGCCGTGCGACACGCGCGGCTTTGTTGATAGAAATGCTGCATTTGCTCTTGTGCTTTTTTGTTTCCTGTGCTATCCTTGTGGCAATGGGTGAGGGTTCGCTTTGCGCATACTCTCACATATAAGCGCCTTATTTTATCAAAGTCAAGCGCGCAAGTCAAGTGCTTTCCGCAAAAAAACAGCAGCTTTTTCAAGCTGCTGTTTCTTTTTTGTTTATTTCTCCTGCTCCTCGGGCGTTTCCTCCTCCGGGAGCCGTGAGACCAGCGCCCATTCCACGCGGCGTTCGTTGAAGCTCTGCACCTCGATGTGCAGGCCGCAGGCGTCCACCGTGAACTGGCTGCCGTCCTCGGGAATGAACGAGAGCTGGGCAAACACCAGTCCGCCGAGCGTGTCGGACTCCTCGTCCTCGGGGAACTGCACGCCCGTCGCCTCGGCGACGCGCTCAAGCTCGCACGAGCCTGCCACGCGCCAGAGATTGTCGCCCACCTTTTCGATGTCCTTTTCCTCCTGCGGGTCGAACTCGTCGTAGATGTTGCCGACGATCTCCTCGAGAAGATCCTCCATCGTCACCAGGCCGCTCGTGCCGCCGTACTCGTCCACCACGATGGACATGTGCACCTTCTTGCTCTGCATATCGCGGAACAGCACATCCGTGCGCACGGACTCGGGTACGAAATACGCGGGGCGCAGCAGCTCACGCATGGGCTTGGGCGCTTCCGCCTGCGCGTTGAGCAGATACTCGCGCGTGGAGAGAATGCCGATGATATCGTCCGCGTTCTCCTCGTAGACCGGGAAGCGGGACAGGCCGGACGAGCGGATCGTCGCGAGGATCTCCTCGCGCGTGTCCTCGACCCACAGCATCACCATGTCGGTGCGGTGGATCATCACGTCCTCGGCGGTCGTGTTGTTGAATTCAAAGATGTTGTCAATGAGCTCTTTCTCATTGGACTCGATCGCGCCGCGTTCCTCGCCGAGGTCCACCATCATGCGGATCTCATCCTCGCTCACGTCCTCCTCGTCGGCCTTGGGGTCGATGTGCAGCAGGCGCAATACGCCGTTCGTGGACTTGGAGAGCAGCCAGATGACCGGTCGGAACACCGTTGCTACGCTCGTCACCGCACCGACCGTGAAGCGGGCGACCGCTTCGGTCTTTTTCATGGCGATGCGCTTGGGCACCAGCTCGCCGAGCACAAGGCTGAAGTACGAGAGCACGATGGTGATGAGCACCACCATGATCGTGTTGAGCGTCGAGGTGGGAATGGCCGTGAAGCCCTTGTCCACCGTCAGCCAATGCACGAGCGGATCGGAAAAGCTGTCCGCCGCGAAGGCCGAGGACAGGAAGCCGGCGAGTGTGATGGCGATCTGAATGGCGGAAAGAAAGCTGTCCGGCGCCTGCATGAGCACAAGCAGCTTCTTCGCCTTCTTGTCGCCCTCCTCCGCCTGCTTGCGCAGCTTTGTTTCCGAAAGCGAGATGACCGCGATCTCAGCCGCGGCAAAGAATGCGTTGATGAGAATAAGTATGACCAGTACCAGAATTTTCGGCAATAACGGGTCAGCAGGGTCCAAGTAGATAACCTCCTAAGCATCCGGCCTGTTGAGATTGGCTGCTCGCGCAGCGCAGACCGGTTTAGCGTAGGATAACATATTCCCGTCGAAATTGCAACGGATTCTTTTCTGCGGATGAAAAATCCGTTTTTTTCGCCATCGGTCAACAGGGGCAGGCACAGGAAAGAGCGGTTTGCGGCGGCCTTCGCCGCGCAAACCGCTGCTTTCCCTCACCGCGGCACAAGCGCGTCGTGTACGGCGCAGAGCGCCGCGTCCTCGTCGTCCCGCTTCACCAGCAGCGTGACGCGCTGCTCGCCCTCCTCGATGCCGAGCACCGTGCCCTGAATGGGCTTGCGGGCGTAGGCGACGCCGAGCGCGTCGCGGTCGCCGCGGATCTCGCGCATGACCGACGCGGCGGTGCGCTTTTGCATCTTACCGATGGCGGCGCAGGTGTCGGCATCGGACAGGCCGCGCGAAAGCGTTGCGGGCGTCACGTTGCGCAGACGCGCCTCGCCAATCTGGTCGCACAGGTCGCGGTTGCGGTCGGCTAGGTCGCGCACGGTGGCAAAGTCGAAGCCGGGGTCGTCCTCGGCGGTAAAGTACTCAGTCTCGAGCACCTTGAGGGCCTCCTCGCCCTTCTGGCGCTCGGACTCCATGGCGCCGTGGTCGCCGTAGATAAACATGGGGATAAACGGCTGGCGCTCGTATTCGAGTGCTTGCGATACGTTCATATGCTGCTCCTTGGACGGGCCGCGTTGTGCGGCTCGGGTTTGTCGAGTTATGGCGAGATGATAGTTTACCATGGGCAACTATTGGCATCGCGCCTAGGACAATTACAATACCCTAGTTGACCGCTAGGACTTTTACAATGCTGCCGAAAGACACGAAAGGTTCCATCCGTCATGGATTTGTTGATTGATATTCTGCTCGACGCCGGCAAGGACACGCTCTCGCTGGTGCCGTTCTTGTTGGTGACATATCTGGTCCTCGAGACGCTCGAGCATGTGGCAGGCGATCGCGTCAACGGTACCATCAAGCGTGCCGGCGCCGCTGGCCCCGTGGTTGGCTCGTTGCTGGGCATGGTGCCGCAGTGCGGCTTTTCGGCCATGGCGGCAACGCTATACGCCGGTCGCGTCGTGACGCTGGGCACCCTGGTGGCGGTGTTTCTCTCGACCTCCGACGAGATGCTGCCGCTGCTACTTGCCGAGCAGGTTCCCGTGCAGACTATGGCGATGCTTTTGGCTTCGAAGGCGCTGATCGCGCTGGTCACGGGCTTTATCGTGGATGCTGCCATTCGCGGTCTGCGTCGCAACGCCCGTGCGCATGCGACGATTCGCCGTACCGTGTTGGGAACCGCTGTCAATCCGGCGCACGTTAACTGCGCGCATGACGATCACAGCGGCGGTGACATCATCGACGAGGTGGCCGAGGCGGGCGTGAGCGCCGACCACATCCATGAGCTGTGTGAGCGCGACCATTGCGGTTGTGATGACGACGAAGACGAGCACGAACATGGACATGGCCACGATCACGGTCATGAGGGCGAGCATGAACACCATCATGACCACGGTCACTCCCACTCACACGAAGGTGCGCCCGTCCTGTCGATTATCCGCAGCGCCATCTCGCATACCGTGCAGGTATCGGTATTCATTTTCCTGGTGACGCTGATTCTGGTCGCCGTGCTCGAGACCTTTGGCGAGTCCGCAATCGAGCAGTTCCTGCGCGGCAACGAGACGCTCGCCGTCCTGGGTTCAGCGCTTGTCGGTCTGATTCCCAACTGCTCGGCGAGCGTGGTCATTACGCAGCTGTATCTGGAAGGCGCGCTACAACTGGCGCCGATGCTCGCCGGCACGCTCATTTCCGCCGGCGTGGGTTATCTGGTGCTGTTCCGCACCAACCGCAGCGCTCGCGAAAACACCGTGTTCCTGGTCATGATGTACGTCATCGGCGCTGGCTGGGGCCTCGTCCTATCTGCCTTCGGCCTCTAAGTAGGCCTAACAAAACGGGCTTCAAAATAGCCATGCACGGCGTCTGCACAATGCGGCGACGCATGGCATTTTGAAGCCCGTTTTTTTGTTGAGCCACGGATCATGAGCGCTCACACCGCACAAAACAAAAAGGCAGATTTCCGGGCATATCCCAAAAATCTACCTTGGTTAGCGCAGCAGCTCGGTGAGGTTGCGCTTAAAGCGGGCGCGGTCTTTGCTGGTGAAGGCTGCTGGCCCGCGGGTGCGACCGCCAGCGCGGCGCACCTTCTTTTCCTCGTGACGAATAAACAGCTGCATGTCGATGGTCGCCTTGTCGTACACGCGCCCACGCACGCCGATGGCGGAGGCATCGCGGCCGAGCACCATGCTCGCCAAGCCAATGTCCTGCGTCACGACCACGTCGCCCGCCTGCAGGCGTTCGACAATGGCAAAGTCGGCGCTGTCGGCGCCCACGCTCACATCGAGCGTCGTGACCCAAAATCCGCGTCGCGCATGCTCGACGTCGCGCGGATCGTCGCGGCGAATGTGGCGTTCCAGGTTCTGTGTGCTGTTGCCGGCGATAACGACGGCGACGCCCGCCCGCCGCGCGCAGTCAATCGACTCGCGCGTGACCGGGCAGGCGTCGGCATCAATAAAGAGCGTTCGCGGCATCTAATGCACCAGTTTGCCAAATTGAATAGCGCGAACAATCAGCGTTACGCCAAACACCAGCAGTGCGGCGCCGCTAAAGATGACGAGCATCTTGGCCGACCACAGCGGATAGATAAACACGAACATGCCGGCGATGATGGAGAGCGCGCCGCTCAGGATGGCAAGGGCGCGGTTAGACGAAAGCTCGGACTCCAGAATGGACATGACACCTTCGACGATCCAGCCAAAGCCAGCCACGACCACCACGAGCGTGGTGAGCGTCGCGGTCGAGAAGGCCTGATTGCGCAGGATTATGACGCCGCCCAGGATGATGAGCAGGTTGGAGATGATGCTCGTCACGCGCCAGCCGGCGGGCAGCAGCGGCTCAAAAATGGCGGTGAACAGCCTGACGCCAGCCGTGATCACAAAGTAGAAGCCCAGGACGGTCGTCAGGAAGACGAGGGACTTGGCGGGCGCAAACAGCAGCGCGATGCCGGCAAGCAGTGCGATGACGCCCGTGGCGGCGTAGATCCAGCGCACGGCCTTGATTGCCTTGCCTGCCATGCTTTTCTCGTCAAATCCAAACGCGCTCGATTGCTTGTCATCGTTCTTAAAGATGCCCATGATGTCTCCTTTCCGCGTGGCGTAAGCCTTAATCGTTACAACCAGTATCGCCTAAAGGCACCGGCGTATGGGTCGGGGAGGGCGAAATGTAACCCAAAGGTCCCGATTTGTTCTCGTTGTTCCCTGTGTCGCGACATTTTATTCAACAGATGTAGAACATTGCAGCTCTGTTCGTTATTGCCTGCGTTTTAGGTTAGATTTTCCTAAGAACAATTGGCTTGTATTGGGGGGTTCCTATGTACGAAGCAGTTCCCGAGGCACCGTCGAGTGTCGAATCGATGGCAAAGCAGGGCTGCGAAAAGCTCGGTCTGGAATCGTTTGACGCGCTGGTCCGTCGTGCTCGCACATGCCGTCGCTTTGACGAGTCCATGCGCGTGCCGCGCGAGTTTTTGCTCGAGCTGGCAGAGCTGGCGCACCTGGCTCCCTGCGGCGCCAATGCTCAGCGTCTGCGTTTTCACGTGGTAAGCGATGCCGAGAAGTGTGCGAGCTTATTTGACGAGCTTGCATGGGCCGGCGCGCTCAAGGACTGGGCTGGCCCTGCCGAGGGCGAGCGCCCGACCGGCTACGTCGCAGTTCTTGCTGAGCGCACCGTTCCCGGCAAGCCCGCCGCGCCTATCACCGAGGTCGACACGGGCATCGCGGCTCAGACGATGATGCTCGCCGCGCGCAGCGCAACGCCCGAGGTGGCGGCTTGCATGTTCAAGGCCTTTACGCCCCACGCGATCGATGCGATGGGGCTCGATAACGACAAATACGAGCTCAAGCTGATCATGGCGTTTGGCGTTCCGGCCGAGACACAGGTGATCGATGCGATCGATTCCAACCCCGACGGCTCCATCAATTATTGGCGCGACGAGGCGCGGGTGCACCACGTGCCCAAGCGCCCGCTTGCCGACGTGCTGGTGTAGCTGCGTCGTTGCGGCGCGATCCGGCGGCAAAACCACCACAAAGGTGCCTGTCCCCTTTGCGGTGGTGCGAGGGGAGGGCTTGTGGCCGATCTGTATTTGGTGCGGCATGGGCAGACTGAGCTCAATGTGCAGAACATTTTGCAGGGCTGGCACGATTCGCCGCTTACGGCGCGCGGGTGCGAACAGGCACTGGCGACGCGCGCGGCGTTTGAGGCGCGTGGCATCTCCTTTGACCATGCGTATACGTCTCCGTTGGGTCGGGCGCGGCGTACGGCCGAGCTTATCGTTGGCGAGGGCCTTCTCGTAGAGCCGGTCGACGACCTGCGCGAGTGGCACTTGGGCTCGCTGGAGGGCACATCAAATTGCGAGATGCCGCCGCAGCCCTGGGGTGATTATCCGGTGGCCTTTGGTGGCGAATCTGAAGGCGAGCTACGGGCGCGCATGGTTGCGGCGCTGTCCCGCATTATGGCCCGACCGCAGCACGATCGTGTGCTTGCGGTCTCTCATGGCTCTGCCTGCCAGGAGTTTCTTGAGTATGTGGCCGGCGGGGGAGGACAGCCCGACAACGGTGCCGTGCTTCATTTTGGCTATTGCGATGGGGCGTTTTCGCTCCTTGACTGGTAACGAACGAAAGGACCCCTATGAATAAAGACCTGTATCTGGTCCGTCATGGACAGACGATATTTAACCTCAAGCGCATTATTCAGGGCTGGAGTGATTCGCCGCTCACGCAGTTGGGCTGCGAGCAGGCGGCGCGCGCTGGCATGTTCTTGCGAGCGCGTGGCATCGAGCCCGACCACGCCTACACCTCGACGCTGCATCGCACCGAGCAGACTATCGCCAACCTGTGGCCGGGCCTTGCCTACGAGCGCCTGGACGGTCTGTGCGAGTGGTTCTTTGGCGATTTTGAGGCCGAGCGCGTGATGCTCATGCCCGAGCGTCCGTGGCGTGACTTCTACCGCCAATTTGGCGGCGAGGGGCAGATGCAGGTGCGCGAGCGCATGGTGGCGACGTTGACCGATCTTATGCGACGTCCGGACCACGAGTGCGTGCTCGCGGTGAGCCACGCCTCGTCCATCAAGGAATTTTTGGACCACGTGAGGGGAGCGGCGGCCGACGAGCGCGAGCGCGTTCCGGGCAACTGCTCGGTGCTGCATTTTGCGTTTGACGATGCGACGGATACGTTTGAACTGGTCGAAGTCTTTACGCAAGAAGATTATGCGCGCGAGCTGGGTCTTGAGCCGCTCGTGGCGGCAGCGGGTCCGCAGCGCGGGTAGCGCGGGCGTGGCGATGCGGATTGCCGACATCATTGCTCGATGCGAAAGGGGCGGGGATGCATGCGCATGTATCCCC
>CALKBB010000175.1 GCA_937989795.1 uncultured Collinsella sp.
ATCGATATGGTGGCCCGACACCGTGATGTCAAACTCGACCATACCGGACAGGGGGCCGCGCGTGAGCGCCATGTCGTTGAGGGCGAACGTGCGCACGACATCCTTCGTACCGTCTTCGCGCACGGACACGATATCCGCAGCGATGGTGGCGCGACGGCTCACATGCAGCTCGCCGGACAGGGCGTCGCTTACGACCTGCAGAATGTCGCGCTCCTCGGGACTCGCAGCAGTTAAAAAGCCCAGGTGACCATAGGAAAGACCGAGGATAGGAATCTCGCGATGGTTGAGGATGCGGGCAGCGCGCAGCAACGTACCGTCCCCGCCGAGCGTAATGACCAGATCGGAGCCATCAATATCAGGCGTGCTTTGAATCTTCGATCGCTGGTCGGCAGCCCATGCGACTTCATAGCCCTGGCGCGTCAGCCAAAGCTCGAGCATCAAGCCGCTCTCGACCGCCTCTTGCTTGTAATAATTGGGAACCAGAAAGACCTTCATAGCATTGCAGCTTTCTCGCTCATAACCGATACCTGGAATTGCAGCTCGTCTTGCGAGCGGTCGCCAGATTCAAATCTCGTGCCGTACAGGAAAAACTCAACGTTGCCCTTGGCACCATGAATGGGCGACACGCACACATCGACCGGAAACAGGCCCTTGGCAGCAAAGAGCTCAACCGCCGCCACGAGCGTATCGCGGCGCACGGCGGGATCGGTCACAATGCCGCCCTCGCCCACCAGCGCCGCCGGAGCCTCAAACTGCGGCTTTACGAGCGTGCAGAACGAACCCGAAGGCTTCAGGCACGCCAGCACGGCGTCGATGATATTCGCGACACTCGTAAACGACACATCGCACACAGCCAAGTCGATAGCTCCGCCGTAGCCAAGCTCGGGCAGCTGCGTCACGTTGGTGCGCTCATGGAGCGTCACGCGCTCGTCTTGGCGCAGCGACCAATCAAACTGGGCGCGACCTACATCGACCGAAACGACCGTAGCGGCACCGCGCTTGAGCAGGCAATCGGTAAAGCCACCCGTAGAACAGCCCACATCGAGGCAAGCAAGATTTGTCGGATCAATCCCAAACGCATCGAGCGCGCCCTCGAGCTTGAGCCCGCCGCGCCCAACGTAGGGAATACGACCCTTCACGTGCAACGGCAGGCCCGGCGTCACCTTAAGGCCCGGTGAGGTCAAACGCTCGCCGCCACTCGAGACCAAGCCGGCCATAAGAGTGCGAAGGGCATCCGCGCGATCGGCGCAGATGCCCTGTGAAATCAGTTCGTCATCAAGACGCACACGTTTCATGAATGCCATCAACCATTCGTATCCGGAGACGCGGCCTGGCTATCCTTGGATTCGTTTGCCGCATCCTCATCGTATTCCTGCTCGAGCTTATCTGCCTCGCGAGGCGTCAGCTCAAACTTATCGACCATGTCGACCGCACGAGAGCCCAGCTCGATCGCCTCGTCAAACAAATCGAGCGAACGCTCCAGGGACGTATCCTTGGAGCGAACGGTCGCGATAATCTGGTCCAAGCGGTCCGAGATCTCGTCGAAGTTGCGGACGGAACCCTCTGGCATGGCTACTCCTCAACGGTACCGGTCTCGGCCTCGGCGACCTCGGCGCCCTTATCGAGAACGCCGGCCGCAGCCTGAGCAGCGGCAACCTTGGCGGCAGCCTCGGCAGCCTGGGCCTCCTCGCGGGCACGGTCCTCGGCCAGCAGCTCCTGATACAGGTCCTCGCCCGGCAGCTCCTCGCTACGAGCGATCTTGCCAAGCACGCCGTTGACAAACGACGCAGACTGGTCGGTGCCATAGGCCTTGGCAAGCTCGACTGCCTCGTTGATCACGATGGCATCCGAGACCTCCTCGTCGGTGAGGAAGCGCATCTCATAGACGGCGATGCGCAGCAGATTGCGGTCGGCACCGGGCATGCGCATAAGATCCCAGTTCTTGGCGACGGAGCGCAGGGCGCAGTCGATGCGGTCAATGTGCTCGTAGGCACCGCGGCACAGCTCCAGCGCATAGGGGTCGAGGGGACCCTTCGAGATCAGGAAATCGCCCTCGAGGACGCGCTCGAGCGGGCTGTCCGTGGCCTCGGCCTGGAACAGCAGCTGCAGCGCCTGACTGCGGGCAAGCGTACGCCCGCGATAAACCTTAAGGCTCAAAGGTTACTCCTTGGGGAAAACGAGGCCGTCGATGCAAACGTCAACGCGCTCGACCTCGACGCCCACCTGGGCGTCGATGGCGGCAACCACGGCGGCGCGAACGGCCTCGGCGAGTTTCTTGAACGGATAGCCAAAGAACACCACGACACGCACGGTGAGTGCGAGCTTGTCGCCAACGACCTCGGCCTCGACAGCCGGCTCGGAAGCCGGGGCCTTGGACGAAAGCATCATGGAGACAAGGTTGGTGGCAAGGTCCTTGACGCCAACGGAGGCGATGCCCTCGACATCGGACACGGCGCGCGAGACGATGGCGGTCAGAACATCGGGCGAAATGCCGATGCCGTCAATCTTGATTTCTTGGGGCATGAGTCCTCCTAGAAGAGTTGGTTGCTAGACGCGGGAGACGAACTTGCCGTCGCGGGTGTCAACCTTAATGACCTCGCCCTCGTTGAGGTACATGGGGACCTGGATGACAGCGCCGGTGTCGATCGTGGCCGGCTTGGTGGAACCCTGGACGGTATCGCCCTTGAAGCCCGGGTCGGTCTGGACGATGGTGGTCTCGATGAACATCGGCGGGGTCACGCCCATGAGCTCATCGTCGGCGAAGAGCAGCTGGCAGGGGTCATTCTCGCGCAGCCACTTGGCGTTCTCGCCCACCATATCCTCGGGAACGGGAACCTGCTCGTAGGACTCGTTATCCATGAAGATGTAGTCGGCGCCGTCGTTGTAGAGGTACTGGAACTCACGGGTGGTGAGCATGACGCTCTCGAACTTGGTGCCGGCGTTGCAGGTGTTCTCGAGGACGCGGCCGCTCTTGATGTCGCGGGTCTTGTAGCGCACGAAAGCGCCGCCCTTGCCCGGCTTGACGTGCTGGAACTCGACGATGGTGTAGACCTTGTCCTTAATGCGGAGACCGAGGCCGTTCTTGAAGTCGGCGGTAGAGATAGTAGGCATAGCGACCTTTCTTGTTATTGGCTAGACGCACAAACGTCCAAATTACATACGAGCGAAATTATACACTTGCAGACGGCGGCTGCGGCGAGCGCATAAAAAGAGAACGCGGGACGCCCGAATCGATCCGGACGCCCCGCCTCCAAAAACCCAAATGGATGGTTTAGCAATCGATAATATGCAGGTCGTGCGGGGTCTTGGTGAAGGGCTCGTAGCCGTTCTCGGTGACGACGCCGTAGTCCTCCAGGCGCACGCCGCCCACACCGGGCAGGTACACGCCGGGCTCCATGGTGATAACCGAGCCGACTTCGATGATATTCTTGCTGCGGTTGAAGTTAGGCAGCTCGTGGATGTCGATGCCCACGCCGTGGCCCAGACCATGGTTGTAGTAATCGCCATAGCCGGCATCGCCAATAATCTTCTTGGAAAGCTTGAAAATGTCGTTGCCCTCGACGCCCGGATGGATAGCGGCGACGCACTCCTCGTGCGTGCGGCGCACGAGCGCGTACAGGTCGAGCTGCTCCTGGGTGGGCTCGCCCATCACGACGGTACGCGTCATGTCGGAGCGGTAGTCGCAGTAGCCCGCACCGTAATCCATGAGGACAAAGTCACCCTTCTCGATCACACGGTCGCTCGGGACGGCATGCGGGTTTGCGGTGTTGGGACCGCTCGCGACAATGGAGCCAAAGGCCAGGCTGTCGGCGCCGTTGGCGAACATAAAGTTCTCGAGCTCGTTGCGAACCTGCTTCTCGGTCATACCGGGCTTAATGAAGCCGAGCATGTGCTGGAAGGCGGCATCGGTGATCGACTGCGCGTGGCGCATGAGCTCGATCTCCTCGGCATCCTTGATGGCACGCATCTTGCGGATGTCGTCATGCATCAGAGGCAGCATGCAGGCAACGGAGCGGTCCTCCAGACCACGCTGGATACCCTGGTAAAAGTTAATCTGCATGTCATCCTCGACGGCGCAAACACGGCACTTGTTGGCCGCGATCTTGCCGGCGACCCAGCCGGGGATGGTGCCCTCGTCCATGTCGTAGACCCAAGGGCTGCCGGCGGGCGTGTTCTCCTCAAAGCTGTTGAGATAGCGCGAGTCGGTGTGGAACAGGCACTGGTCGGCCGTAATAAACGCGGCATGCGGGAACTCGAAGGTGTAGTCGAAGACGCCCTTCACGCCCGTGAGCCAACGGAGATTGGCCTCGTCGCGCACGACGATGGCGTCGTAGCCGCGCTCGGCCATCAGGGCACGGACACGCTCGATACGACCGGCAGGACCGGCAGCAAACTCAGACATGCAGATTCCTTTCTTGATGTCCTCATAAAAGCGGGACGGGTCCCGATCGAAAGACGGATTCGCACGCGATCCGCAACCGATTGAAAACCCGCACCTCAACATGATACGAAAGACGATGGATGTCAATAAATCTTAGAGAAGTTCTTTGCGAGAAGCCAAGTAGGCGTGAGCATGGCGCTCAAGAACCTCGTCCTCAACGCTCGTTAGACGAATGGCGCCAAGTGCCGCGGGCAGCGGCAACATGCTGCGGTTCGAGCGAGCGAACTGCTGCCTGCGGAACTCCTCGATATATGCGGCAGGCTCCAGATCGAAGGCAAGCTCCTCGATACCAAAGTCCTCCAGGCAGTCATCAACCTCAAACACGTAGTCGATATCGAAGTCGCAGGCATCATGTGCTAGGCGCGCCTCAAAGCGCATACCTTCGGACAACAGCTGGTAGGCAGGGACCTGCGAAGCGGCATCGCCCAAGCAGGCGCGCAGGGTACGCTCCCCCGTCTTGCCAAAATCGAGCGCATGGCGGGCGCTCGGGTTCGTAGCCATCAGCACGTCCTTGTGGGCAGTCTGAGACCACTGAACGGCATTGACGAGCGCGACTTCCTCGCCAGCGAGAATCTCGGGGATGGTCTCGGTAAACTGATTCCAACGGGACTTGCTGCTCGAAAGCATGGTGCCAACAAGTACCGCATAACCGAGCTTGAGGTCCTCGGGGTCCGCTTCGCGAACAAGTTCGAGGTCACACACGACCAAGCCCGGCTCGGGACGGATTGCAATAGCGGGAAGCGCATTCGCCGACGAGGCGACGAGTGGCTTCATGGTCGTCGCGACCGTGAGCATGGCGTCGAACGTCGTCGGCAGCAAGGCGCACTCGGTGCGACCGCACCACTGATTGGCACACCAGCAAACGACCGAGCAGGTCGCCGTGTCGCCGACAGCGACAACGAGATCGTCGCAGGTAATGCCGTTAGCCGACAGGGCGCCAAAAACGGTATCGGCATCGGCCAGCGTAGCACCGGCAGGCGAAACCTCGAGCGGCAGCTGCGAGACGGCAAAGCCCGCATCGACCAGTGCGTGCTCAACGATCTCACCAAAGCGATCGGACACAGCGCTGTTCCAGACAACCATCGCACGCTTGGGCTTGCCCACGACCGAGGCAAACATGCGCGACAGCTCGCTAAACGCGTCAAGCCCAACGCGGACATCGACACTGCGGT
>CALKBB010000176.1 GCA_937989795.1 uncultured Collinsella sp.
ATCACTATGCTGCAGCTGGCGTTTTTCTACCTGGTTCCGTACTTTTTGATGCTCTCCTTTGGCCACCACGAAGTCGACTTTTTCTCGGTCATGGCTGCGAGTGCCTTTGTCCAGCTGCTGAGCTCCGCCGTTCCGCTGCCCGGCGGCACCGGTGGCGCCGAGGGCGGCTTCGCACTGTTTTTGGGTCACTTTTTTGGCACGGCATCGACTGCCGGCTATCTGCTGTGGCGTCTGATCACCTTTATCGCGCCGACCATTTTGGCCGCCCCGCTGCTGGGCCTTAAGAGCGCTCATAACGAGAGTATCCATGCGCGCTGGGACCGTGTAATGCGAAAGCTTGGACGCACGCCTCAGACGTCCTCTACGCCCGTTAAGGCGCATCCTGCGTGCCAGGTTACCGTGGACCCCAATCAACGTGCTCAAAAGGCTGCTGTGGCCTCTAAGCCCGCTCGCAAGACCTACGTTCGCCAGACTGGCGACGGCATCCGCGTTTCCCCTGCGGCGCTCAATAAAAAGAAGCGGCCCTAGGATTCAGCGTGCGAGTCGTGCGTTCTTGATGATGCTCGTCATCGCGATTAGAGATGTAAGATAATCCTCTTACGTTGATTATCTCCCACTTGTACATGAGCTATGGGTGGGCAGTTGACATGAAGGGGACACGTCTATGGCTACCACCAAACCGCGCCTTGACCGTCGTATCGTCCGCAGCCGCAATGCGATTCTTTCGGCGTTTGAGCGACTGCTCATGGAAAAGCCCCTGGCCGATATTACGGTGAGCGCCATCGCGCGCGAGGCAAATGTCGACCGTAAGACCTTCTACGTGCACTTTGGCACGGTCGACGGCTTGCTCGACGCCATTGCCGTCGATGTGGTCGAGATGATTGTCGATTCGGTCGAGAAGACGCTTTCCTCCATGGGTGGCGACACCAGCGAGCGTGCACTCGGCGCCGCGGCATCCTTTTTCAAGACCGTTAACGAGGCGCTGTGCAACAACCTGGTGCTTAATCGCCAGTTGATCGAAAACATTCCGCTCGACGACTTTATGGCTCGCCTGCGCGTGCCGCTCGAGCACGAGATCGCTGAGCGTGATCTGCTGCCCGAGGGCCTAAAGGACGAAATGTTCGATTACTACCTGGCGTTTTTGCTGTCCGGCATTATCGGCATCTATCGCACGTGGGCGTTGTCGGACGGCTCTGTTCCCATTGAGCGCGTCTCGGCGGTCGCCAACGACCTGACTCTCAACGGCCTGTCGAGCCTGGAGTCTCGCTTGGAATAGACCTTCTGTTGGCAACTGCTTCCATCAGCCCCTTAATTAGTTGCGGTGAAATAGTGTCTGTTTTTGCTGGTAGAACGCAAAAACAGACACTATTT
>CALKBB010000177.1 GCA_937989795.1 uncultured Collinsella sp.
AAATGTGTACAGCCTTACTAGTTTATCGTAAAAAAATACCCTCGGGAGCGAGGGTATTTGGCTCTACAAGGCCACCAGATGCGATTTAAGGCTCTTTCTTGCTTTGCGCGCCCTTGGCCCACTCGGCACTGGCTCTCATGGCATTCTCGAGGGCCTCGCGCAGTTTTTGGTCTTCGATGGGCGCCACTTGGCGCTCAATCTCGGTGCGCTCGGCATCGCTGAGGTCGGCGTGTGGGGCCGGCGGGCGCTCGGTCACGGCTGGGCGCAGGCGCTCCTTGGCAGCCGGCGGCGTGTGACCGGGCGCAGTCGTTTTGAACACTAGGCCGTCCACATGCGCCCCGGCCCGCTCCATGCGCGCCCGGATGATCTCGCGCAGCAGCGTCATCTCCTGCGTCCACGAGGGCGAATCGAGATACACCAGCAGCTCATTGGACTCGGGCAGGTAGCGCAGGCCCGTCACGTGGCGTCCCTCGCGCGTGCCCGAGCACACCGCATTCCAGGCACGATAGACCGCGCGCGACTCCTCTGCAGCCTCCATTTGCGCGCGGCGCTCGGGCGATGCAGCCGCCAGGATGCGCTGGCGTTCCGCATTCAAAAAGCCGCTGAAGGCGACCGTTTCGTGCTCGCGTTCGTAATTAGCACGCCTCACCCATGCTCACCACCTTGGCTCGATCAAGCAAGTCATCAGTAAAGTACCCCAGGTTGGTGGTGGTTATGACCGTCTGGATGTCATCGCCGATCAATTGCAGAAAAGCACCGCGTCGCTCGCCATCGAGCTCGCTCATCACATCGTCCAACAGCAGCAGGGGTGCGGTGCCCAGAATGTCACGGGCGACGGCCACCTCGGCCACCTTCCAAGCCAGCACCAGCGTACGCTGCTGCCCTTGGCTGGCAAACGAACGGGCAGATCGACCCGCCACGGTAAACTCAATCTCGTCGCGATGCGGGCCCACAAGCGTCACGCCGCGGCGTATCTCCTCGTCGGCACGCTCATCGAGGGCCGCGAGCATATGCTCGTACGCCCAACCTTTCAGTTCCTCGCGCCCTTCGGTTTGAGGTAAATCCCCCAGCGTGGATACATAGGACACGCCCGCGTCCTCGCCGGACGCCACCTGCCCATACGCGGCGCGCACATGGCCCGCCAGCCGGTCGAGCAGGGCCAAACGATGCACGAGCAGGGCGGATCCGGCCCGGGCGATGGAGTCATTCCACGCGCCAAGCATCTCGCGGCAGCACCAGGTCTCCTTGAGCAGGGCGTTGCGCTGCGTCACGCAACGCCCGTAGGTGCTCGCCAGGTCGGCATAACGGGCGCTCAGCTGTACGCCAAAGTCGTCGAGGGCGGCGCGGCGCACGCTGGCACCGCGCTTGACCATATCCAGATGATCGGGGCAAAACAGCACACTCGGCAAAACCCCGCGCACGCCGGCGGACGAACACCTCTTGCCGTTACGGCTAAACGAACGCTTGCCGTCCTCCACGCCCATCCCCATATCGAGCACGCGACCATCGCCCTCGAGCCTCAACTCGAGCCTGCACGCGCCCGTGCCGTCGTGCACGAGCTCGGCAGCGGTGGGATGCCTAAACGAGGCGCCGCTCGTCAAAAGCTGCAGCGCCTCTATGAGGTTGGTCTTTCCCGCCGCGTTGGGCCCCGCAAGCACCGTCACGCCTTCATCCAGGTCAAGACGGTAGCTATCGAAACTGCGGTAGCGCGCGACCGAAAGGTTGCGGGCGAACATGGTCATGGCGCAGCGCTAGATGCGAACCGGCATGACCAGGTACAGGTAGTTGATCTTGTCGTAGGACTTAAAGATACCCGCCTGCGAGTAGCTCTTAAGCTCCAGCGTGATCTCCTTCTCCTTGGACAGGGCATTGAGGCAGCCAAAGATGTAGTGGTAGTTAAAGGCGATGGTGCCCGACTCGCCCTCGGCCTCGACATCGATCGTCTCCTGTGCCAGATCCTGGTCATTGGAGATGGAGGACAGGCCCATCTGGCCATTCTCGACATCAATCTCGAACTTGACGGCGGGGTTCGCGCTCGCGATGACCGCCACGCGCTTGAGGGCGGCATTAAAAGCCGCCACGTCGATCTTGACGCTCGTAACGCACGAATCGGGGATGAGCTGCTTGTAGTTGGGGTACACGCCCTCGATACGGCGCGACACGTAGGTGGTGTTGCCGGCCTCAAAGACAACCTGGGTGTCCGCGGCGCCGATCATGATGGTCGCCTGGCTGGCCATGATGCTCAGGGCGTCGTTGAAGGCGTCGGCCGGAACGTTGAGCTCAAAGGGCCCCTCGAGCGTCGAGGTCTCGACCTGGGTGTCGCATACGGCAAGGCGGAAGGAGTCGGTTGCCACCAGGCGCACGGTGTTGTTCTCGACCTTCATGTGTACGCCTCCCAGAATGGGGCGGGCCTTATCGGTCGAAGTGACGCGCCATACGCGGCCGACCATCTCGGACAGGATGTCGGTCGGGAGCTCCACCGCGCTCTCGATGGCATAGGCAGGGAACTCGGGGAAATCGTTGGCGTCGAGCGTGTTGAGGCGGAAGGAACTCTTCTCGCATCCGATCAGCACCTGGCGCTCCGAGAGCTCAAAGGTAACCGGGGCGTCGGGAAGGGTCTTCGTGATGTTCGAGAGCATCTTGCAGGGAATCACCATCTCGCCCCCTTCTTCGACATGCGCGGCAATGCGATGACGAATCGAGATGGTGTAGTTTGAGGTTTGGAATTCCAAGATGCCGTCCTGCGCCTTAACGAGCACGCCCGACAGGATGGGAAGGGTGGATGCCGAAGCGACGCCTTTCATAACGACGCCGATGGCTTGTGTAAGCGAGCTCTGGCTGACGGTGAACTTCATCTTTTAATACCTTTCTATAGATATAAATATCTTAATAATAGTAATAGCACTGACGAAACTGTTGATTACTCCCAAAGACGCAGGTCAGACCCAGAAAGAGAATCGACAGCAGCCTGTGTGCAACAGGGGTGGTTTTCCACGTTCAAAACCTGCGGAAAACTTTTCATCGCCTTGGGGTGAGTTTTAGACATGTTATGCCCGGCGTTTCGACAAGTTTTCAACAGGTGTCTCTATTTCCCTACGAGCGCAGTGTAATTTTATCTCGCAGCGATTTGAGATCTTCGGTTACGGTGCGGTCTTCCTGAATCATCTTCTGAACCTTTTTATAGCTCGTACTGACGGTTGAGTGGTTGCGGTTGCCAAACTCCGCGCCCACCGCCGTAGTCGTCATCTCGCACATCTCGATGGCCAGATATATGGCGATATGGCGGGCTTTGGCTATGTTGGCGTTGCGGCGCGGGCCGATGAGCTCCTCGTGCGTCACGCCGTACTGCTCTTCAATGACAGACTGGACCGTCTGCACGTTAATCTTTTTGGCCGACGTATCGAAGTACTGACTTGCGATGGCGTCGATGTCGTCGAAACTGAGCTCGCTGCCCTCGCGTTCGCGGTCTCCTGCCTCGCCGGCGCAGCGTTCGCAGAAGCTCTCGAGTTCGCGGATGTTGGTTCCCGAGACTTCTGCCATGTGCTTAAAGTGCTCGTCGGTCAGATGCCCGCCATCGCCGCCATAGGCCGCCAGCAGCGAGTCGTCACCCGCCTCGGGTGCGGCGGCTATCGTGTTCTCGTAGTAGCGCTGCAAGATCTTGTATTTCATCTCGTAGCTGGGCTCCGCCACCAAACAGAGCATACCGGCATTAAAACGGCTGGTAAGGCGCTCGTCCATGCTCAGGTCTTTGGGCGCACGGTCGGCTGCGATGACGACTTTTTTGTTGTTGCGGATAAACTCGTCCATGAGCTGGAAGAAGTAGTCCACGCTCGCGCGCTTGCCGATGATGTTTTGAATGTCGTCGATGATGAGCACGTCCACGTCGTGGTATGCCTGCATGATGGGGGCGTTGCTCTTCTTTTGGCGGTCGAACTCCGTCATCAGGTCATCGAGGTACGCTTGCGAGTTGGCGTACTTCACCTTGATCTCGGGCGACTTTTCGGCGAGCTCGTTTTTGATGGCGAGCAGCAGATGGGTCTTGCCCAGCCCCGATTTGCCATAGATGAACAG
>CALKBB010000178.1 GCA_937989795.1 uncultured Collinsella sp.
AGGGCTATACCATTGGCGCCGAGTTGGGCGTTGCCGTCGAGGTGCAGACCGGTCCGCCCCTGGTCGCGATGAATGCTTCAGTCGATTTTGCCGCCGAGGGATGCTATGACTACCGGAGCGAGCGCACGGTCAGCGCAAGCGTAAGCTATGAGTCGCATGCCGGCGAGGGTGACAAGGCCGTGCTCTACACGATTCCGATGGTCTATTACGAGTATGAGATCGAAAATGAGGAAACTGGTGGCAAGGGCGTGATGGCGGCGCCCGTGTCGCTCGGCGCGCAGACCACGGTCGTTAATGTCGAGGCCTATGACCGCATTGCCAAACAGCACAATATGACGCCGCTCAGCTACTTTTTGACCAACCGGTCGGGAGAACCCGGAACCTATCAAACGACGCTCAACGGCGAGACTCCCGTTGGGGATTCCTTTGGCCTGGGCAAGCCTGGCGTAACGCGCGCCTACACGCACGATGGGTTTAACGGCGCCGCCGCGCAGTCGGGGGCGAGCATTGAGCAGACCATCGAAGTCGAGGAGGGCAAGGAGCAGGAGCTCGAGCTCGGCTTGACGCTGAACGGCAGCGTTGTCATGGGCGCGAAGCTCGCAAAGCACGAGTTGTTTGGCGGCCTGTGCTTTGGTGCCAACGCCGGCTTTACTACGGGTAACTCCTCGAGTGAATCGACCGAATACGGCGGCACCGTCGACAACCTGCCCGAGGCCGCGCAGGGCAAGTACGGTTTTGTGTGGCGTCTGGGCGTCAACGCGGTGGATGTCGACAAGTTCGAGGCAGACTCGGGCGACAAGCTCGGCACCAAGGACACCGACCAGTTCTGGATCGTGGGCTATGACGTTAAGGACGTCGAGATGCCCGACGCGCCGGCCGTGACGGGCTTTACGGCAAACGCCGTCGATTCGACCAGCGTTACGTTTAGCTGGGACGATGTACTCGCAAACAAGAGTGGCTTTAGCTACGGCGTGGGCATGCTGCAGAGCAATGCGGCGGATGCGGTCGTCAATAGCTGGAAGATTGCCGACAACACGCAGACCTCGCTCAAGTGGGATGGGCTGCAGCCCAATACGGAGTATCGATTCGCCATCGCCGCCGTTAAGAATGGATCCACGACCGAAACAGGTATTCGCTCGGCAATCATCACGGTCAAGACCATGCCCGATGGCATGACGATGACCGTGAGCGGACCTGCGGCGGATGCTGCGGAGGGGTCGGATCCTGGATACGACTCTTCGGTTGAGCGCGCGGCGGGAAGCCACCTGACGCTCTCGGCGATTGGCCATGTGAAGCAACTCGGTGCCGACGATAGCGAAACAGGGCTGGCACCGACCTATATGTGGTACCGCAAGGGCCGCGGCGAGACAGAGTTTAAGCTCGTGGGTGCCGATGGCAACCTCGCGGCTGGAACGGCCTCAAAGCTCGAGATTGACCTGACCGCAGACGATGACGGTGCGCAGTATTACTGCCACGTGGGATACAACGACGTGGGCCTCGACACCGGCACGACGCTCGTGAATATCGAGGCCGAGGAGACGGCGCCCACAACGGTGAACGCCACCCCGATCCGCACGCGCCGCCTGTTCTCACAGGCAAGTGCGGGCGCCAAGAAGTTCCTGGACCATACGCTGGTAAACACCGCCGGCCCAACCGATTCCGAAGGCTCAAAGGACCCCGAGACTCCTGAGACCCCGACGAACCCGGACAAGCCCAAGTCCGACAACG
Source organism: uncultured Collinsella sp. (assembly GCA_937989795.1). Taxonomy (GTDB): domain Bacteria; phylum Actinomycetota; class Coriobacteriia; order Coriobacteriales; family Coriobacteriaceae; genus Collinsella. Next base: position 1,729 of record CALKBB010000178.1, read on the forward strand.
GAGCTAAGACCGACACCAAGGTCAAGACTACGACCACAGCGAAGAACCTCGCAAACACCGGCGACCAAACATTCGGCCTAGTCGCCACCGCAGCAGCAGCGGGAGCAACGCTCGTAGTGATAGCCCTCATCATGCTGATCAAGCGCCGCAAGACCCACTAGTAGCCAGTCGAACATATCGACAACCCAAAAACCCGGGTAGCCAAAAAACAGGCCACCCGGGTTTTCTGTTGAGTGGAGACTCCGCGAGCGGAAACTGCATCCCACAATTAGCGCCCGGAACGGGACACATTTTCCGTCAAGCCCTCATCCGGAAAATCCATCCCAGTTTGAGCGCCCAGACCGGGACGCACTTTCCGGATACAAAAAAGGCCACATGACGCGGCCTTCAACTTATATATGTTTAGCGGATATCCCCATGACAAGCCACGCTCCAACATCAGGGCGTCTGTCCAGGCGGAGGCATATAAGGTTCATCGCGAGTTCCGCACGCAAAGAAGGCCACTTAATGTGGCCTTCGTCT
>CALKBB010000179.1 GCA_937989795.1 uncultured Collinsella sp.
CCCAGGATGATGCTTGCTTCCTCGTCCACTGTCTCTCCCGTTCCTTAATCTCGAGCCCGCACGCGAGCGCTTCCAATTTCGGTCAGATGATATTTCTGCCCATGTTTGATTACCAAGCCCGCCTGCGCCAGATCGTTGAGCGTGCGCGACCAGGTGGGTGCGGAGTTTCCAAACGCCCGCGCCAAGTCCGTTGCGCCACATTCTTGATGTTGGGCCAGATATCCTAATGCGGCGTTGCCGCGCTCGCTTACAAACACGTCCGACTGCGGTTGTGCGTATTGATTCGCCGCATTAGGATACATCATTTGAGCTGCTGGTTGTTGAGAACTCTGCATGGGCGGCATCTGCTGTTGAAAACTTTGCGGCCACTGTTGGTAAGGTTGCGGCGGCATCTGCTGGGCCCAAGGGTTCAATTGCCCCTGCGGTATCTGCTGATACGGCTGCTGGTACCCCTGAGGATACTGCTGCGGATACGGCTGGGCATATCCCTGCCGCGGCATATATTGGGGAGGATATCCTTGCGGGTATGGTTGGTAGCCCATTTGCGCGACGTTTGGCATGGCCACCGTCTGCTGCACGGTGCCTGTATCCAGATCTGCCGAGCCCATGGTCTCCGGCATGTTTTGCGCCGTGTGGCGCAGCGGTGCCTGGGGATTTTGTGCGGGAAAAGCTCCAGGCTGCTGCATGTGCGCCACGGGTTGCTGCATCTGCTGTGCCGCCATGGGCTGCTGTGCAAACGTGCTGGGTAGGGGGTATGCCGGCTGCTCCGTCTCGGGGCGCACGGCAGCGCCCCGCCCTCCGGCGCGCTCGATTTCCCGCACACGCTTGGGGTCCAGACTTACCGTGACCACGGTGCCATTGCCCATGTTGTCCTCGATGGATACGGCGCCGCCGGCGTTTTCCAAGTACTCCTGCACCATGGGAAACCCGGCTCCAGTTCCGCGGATGTATCGCTTCATGTTGCTGTTTGCGCTGGTTACGCCAAAGTCGAAGGCACGTTCTTTGTCTTCGATCCCCGGTCCCTGGTCTGCGAATCGGATGGTGTCGCCGCCGTCCAGGATCGAGATGATAGGCTCTGCAAAGTGGGCGTGGATAAAGTTTTCGACAATCTCGCGGATAACCATGAGCGAGATGTGCCCACCCTGCTCTTTCATGCACTGGTAGACGGTGTTAGTTGTCTCTTCCAGATAGGTGCGCACGTCTTTCGGTTCGATGACGATGACGCGCGGCGTCGACAGCATGTCGTCATAGACCGCGATGCGTGCGGCATACATGGCGCCCTGCGCTTTCGCAGCGGCTTGCTCATCCTGTCCGCGCTTTTCGCGCACGCCGGTGATGTGCTCGTTGTCGGGTGCCGGGTCTCCGGAATCGACCATGGTGTAAAAGTCGTCAGACATGCCGCTCGCAATCTTTCAAAAGGTTTCGAACAAATAGTAGCTCACCGTGCAATGTTTCTCATCTTTCGACAACTTTTCAAAACCTGTTGAAAACTTTGGAAAACGGGCGAAAAGTTATCAACATTGCTAACATGACCTGTTGAAAACTCGGTGAAAAATCGTGAAAAGTTGCCGTACCCCGCAAATTTCAGTTGGGCTTATGGGGGAACCGTGTGAACTGCGCGACCTTTTACCTTTGATTTCTTGACATTTGAACATTGATTTCCCTACAATCTTCAAGCTCACGTGTCTATATCTGCGTCCGCGCTCCCGCGGACACTCGAAATGCAGCAGGAGGAACTTAAGATGAAGCGTACGTATCAGCCTAATAAGCGTAAGCGTGCCAAGACCCATGGCTTCCGTGCCCGTATGGCCACCAAGGGTGGTCGTGCCGTGCTCGCCCGTCGCCGCGCCAAGGGCCGCAAGCGTCTCACTGTCTAGCAGCGATACACACATCTCGCATGAAGACTATTAAGTCTCGGCAAGATTTCGAGCATGTGTTCAGTCAGGGGCGTCGTTTCAATCACCCTCTGATTCGAATGACCATATGTGAATCGGTTGGCGAAGGCGACTCCGGAAGGGTCGCCTTCGTTGGTGCTAAACGGCTCGGTTGTGCAGTTGTGCGCAACCGTTCTAAGCGTGTGATGCGCGAGGCCGCCCGCAGCTGCGGATTTCCCGTTGCGGGTTATGACATCATCTTGTTCGCGACTCCCAAGACGAGGATCTCCTCGCCGCAGGAGATGGACAAGGCATTGCGTTCGCTTATGAAACGCGCCGGCGTTGCCGGGGAGGAGCGATGAGCAATCACGTTTTGCGACGTGTTGCCATCGCTCCTATTCGCATATATCAACAGGTTATTTCGCCCTTATTACCTGACGCCTGCATTTATTACCCAACGTGCTCGCAATATGCCGTTCAGGCGATTGAGAAGTACGGTGTTTTGAGAGGCTGCTGGCTTGCCGTGAGGCGCATCGCTCGCTGCAATCCCCTGCACGTCGGCGGTTATGACCCTGTGCCTTAGCGGGCACTCGCTATCGGAGGAAAATTTACATGTGGGATTGGATCGTTAACATCCTTTTCGAGCTGCTCAAGCTCATCCAGACCTTTGCGGTCGACTGGGGCCTGTCCATCATCATCCTGGTGGTCATCATCCGTCTGCTGCTGACGCCGCTCATGCTCAAGTCGACAAAGTCGACGGCTCGCATGCAGGTGCTGCAGCCCAAGATGCTCGAAATCCAGGAGCGCTTCGCCGACGATCCCCAGCGTCAGGCCGAGGAGATGCAGAAGTTCTACAGCGAGAACAAGTTCAATCCGCTGGCCGGCTGCCTGCCGCTTCTGATTCAGATGCCCATCCTTATTGCCCTGTTCACGCTTCTGCGCAACCTGCCGCAGTACTTTAACGACGGCACGTTCTCGTTCTTTAACATCCTGCCCGATCTGACCACCACGCCGAGCGCCTCTTTTGCCGATGGCTTTATGGTTGCGCTGCCTGCGCTGATTTGCCTGATTCTGTTTGCCGTTCTCACCTTGATTCCGCAGCTGTATATGTCCCGCAATCAGACCGGTCAGCAGGCCCAGAGCATGCGTATGATGGCTGTTGTCATGACCGTCATGATGCTTTGGATGGGCTGGAGCCTGCCCGTCGGCGTTCTGCTGTACTACGATGTGTCTTCTGCCTGGCAGGTTATCCAGCAGATCTTCGTGACGCAGAAGGTTATCGACAAGGCTAAGGCCGATGAGGAGGAGCGCCTCAAGAACGCTCCGCTTCAGGTCGAGGTTACTCGTCGCGAGAAGAAGCCGCGCCCGCACAAGAAGAAGTAGTGGGATAGTATTCTTATTTAGGTACCTAACTTTTGGAGTTCGTTATGTCTGAAGAGATCGTCGAGGATATGCTTGAGGAGGTTGCCCCGCAGGTCGCGGGCGATTATCCCGAGATTGCACAGCGTTACAAGGCTGGTGAAGAGCTGACCGATGAGGAGCTCGACACCATTGCCGATGTTGCGATTTCCATTCTGCGTTCCATCCTTTCGCACTTCGATGCGGCGAACTCTCCCATCGATGAGTATGAGGGCGATGAGGGCGAGTTGATTCTGGACGTAACCGCTCCGGATCTTGCTGTTCTTATTGGTCGTCATGGACGCACCCTCGATGCTCTTCAGGTTATGTTCTCGCTGCTGGTGAGCCGCAAGCTTGGCTTTAGGTATCCGGTCGTCGTTGACGTTGAGGGCTATAAGAGCCGTCGACAGGACAAGGTTGCTTCTATTGCACAGTCCGCCGCCGAGCGCGCTATTCGCACTCATAAGAGTGTTTCGCTGCCGCCTATGAATGCCTATGAACGTCGACTGGTTCATATTGCCCTTCGTGGTAACGATGCTGTAGACACGCATTCTGAGGGCTCTGATCCCGATCGCCATGTTGTGATTGTTGCTCGATAAGCTTCTCGAGTCTATGCTAAGGGGACGTGGTTTCCACGTCCCCTTTTTTTGTCAAAAGTTCTCGATACACTGATTTTTGTCAGAAAGGAGTCGTCTTGTTTGTGTTAACTAATGAGCAGGCAAGTCTGATGCTGTCCCGTCTCATATCGTATTGTAAAGACTATTCTCTGAAGGTCTCCGAGGATAGCCTTCGTGTCTGTATCCAGCATCTTGATCTTGTTCTGGAAGCCAATAAGACTACCAATTTAACACGCATCCTAAATGTCAATGATGCTGCTATCCTCCATATTCTGGACTCACTTGTTTTGCTTCCCTATATTAATAAAGCTCCTGAAGGTGCTTTGCTGGATATGGGTACCGGTGCTGGCTTCCCCGGTATTCCGTTGACTATTGCAAGCGGACGGAAGGCTACCTATATCGATTCGGTTGGCAAGAAGGTTGATGCCGTTAATTCCTTTGTTAAGGAGCTTGGTCTTAAGTATGCTCATGCCGTTCACGATCGTCTTGAGGAATATGCCCGATCCCATAAGAAACAATTTGCTGTCGTTACTGCTCGCGCGCTTGCACCGTTACCAGTTCTCGTTGAGTACGCTTCTCCTTTCTTAAAAGATGGAGGCTTCTTTGTCATTACTAAGGGGAACCCGTCGGACGATGAACTTCAGTCTGGCATGGCTGCTGCAAAGATATGCGGGTTTACCACGCTTATGACGGATGATTTGAATTTGCCAAATGACTTGGGTCATCGTGAGTTCATAATTTTAAAAAAGTCTCGTCCGTCATCCGTTTCTCTTCCTCGTGCTAATGGCATGGCGAAGAAGAATCCGCTTGCCTAGATGTTTCACGTGAAACATAATGGATAGTGATGACTTGCTATGTTTCACGTGAAACATAGCGGGAATGTCGAATCGGAATGTTTCACGTGAAACATCCTCCGTTTAATAGCTTTAAATACACCAGGAGGGACCGTGGGATTTCGCGACGTTAAGCGTTCAAAAAGCGCAAAAGACACGCGTATCATTGCAATCATCAATCAAAAAGGCGGCGTAGGTAAGTCTACGACAGCCGTCAACCTCGCAGCTGCATTGGGAGAACAGGGTCGAAAAACGCTGATTGTTGATTTTGACCCGCAAGGCAATAGTACGAGCGGTTTTGGAATTGAAAAAGAAGACCTGGATCACTGTATCTATGATGCATTGCTAAATGATGTTCCAGCGGAATCGCTTGTTCTTGATACAAATTGTAAAAAGGTCTTTGTGATTCCAGCTACCATCCAACTTGCTGGCGCGGAAATCGAGCTTGTAAGCGCGATTGCTCGTGAAACTCGCCTAAAAGATCTACTAGAGCCTATTCAGGATGAGTTTGACTTCATCTTTATCGACTGTCCGCCTTCGCTTGGTTTGTTAACGATTAATGCGTTGACGGCAGCAGATAGCGTTTTGATTCCAATCCAGTGCGAGTATTATGCACTCGAAGGTGTCACAAAGCTTCTTGAGTCGATGAAAATGGTTAAATCGCGCCTGAATAAGACTCTTGATACGTATGGCGTGCTTATGACGATGTATGATTCGCGTACATCGCTTTCAAATCAAGTTGTTGAAGAAGTGCAATCGTATTTTGGCGAGAAGACATTCAAAACCCTGATTCCGCGTACCGTTAAAATTTCGGAAGCACCGTCGTTCGGAGAACCTGTCATTACCTATGCGCCTCAGAACAAGGGTGCAAAGGCGTATATGAACCTTGCTAAAGAGGTGATTAAGCGTGCCTAGCTCTAAGAAGCGCGGTGGATTGGGTCGTGGACTCAATGCATTGGTCTCAGAAGCAGAATATGAGACTGGTGGATCTGCAACGTCGTCATCAAATGCCGTTCCAGAGACAAAGCTGCCAATCGAAGATATCGTTCCTAATCCAAACCAACCTCGAATTCATTTTAACGAGACTGAACTTCGAGAATTGAGTGAATCAATTCAGGAGCATGGTGTTCTGCAACCGCTTCTTGTACGTAAACATGGTAATGGCTACGAGATCATTGCTGGCGAGCGCCGCTTTCAGGCTTCAAAACTAGCAGGCCTTGAAGAACTCCCCGTCATCATCAAAGATGTTGACGATGAGGAAATGCTAGCGCTGGCATTGATTGAAAACTTGCAGCGTTCTGACTTAAATCCGGTCGAAGAGGCTAAGGGGTATCGACAGCTTATCGATGCGAGCGGCATGACTCAAGAGGCCTTGTCTAAGGCTGTCAGTAAGTCTCGCTCTGCCATCACCAATTCATTGCGTCTGCTCGATCTTCCCGAGGTAGTTCAGCAGATGATCTTTGAAGGCAAGTTGACTGCTGGCCATGCACGTGCGATACTCGCAGTCCCGTATGAGGATGCTCGCATTAAGTTGGCTGAGAAGGTTGTTGCAGAAGGATTGTCTGTTCGTGCGACAGAAAACCTTGCTCCGTTGTTTTCTGCCGGAGAGACACCAAAGGCACCGCGTCCCGCGACTCCTCAGTCTTTTAAAAAGGCTGCGCGTGTTCTGCGTCAGGTTTTTAACACAAACGTTCGCGTAAAGAGCTCCCGCGGTAAGAATAAGATCGAGATTGAATTTAAGGATGAAGAGGAGCTGCTTCGCATTCTTGGTGAGATGATCCAATTTAATCAGGGAGGTCAGGATGAGGAATAAAGTTCTGACTGCTATTGCCATGGCTGCAACCGTTACAGTTGGCGCATTCGTAGGTTATAAGGTTGTGACAGACGAAGAATTACGGGGTCGTTTGCTTCGTGGAGCGCAGGATATCGTCGATACATCCAAGAAGAAAATGGATGTTATGACCGAGGATGTCGCCATGCGTACGGCTCAGGTAACTAAGAATCCCAAGATTAACCAGGATTGGGTAAACCGTCAATGGGAAAATGTAGGCTTTTAGGTACCTAACAATTACTAGCCATTTTTGAAGGGTCCTTGTCTGAGCACTAGAACAGGGACCCCTTATTTCTTGCGAAAAAGTTGTTGAACAATCGCGCGATACAGATTAATGAGAGATATGAAACAGCCACGGTTGCAATTAAGCAACCGGGGCTGTTCGATGTTTCACATGAAACGTTTTGGGGTGCGACTCCCCTATGCGTTCTTCTGAACTTTGAAGCGCTGCTTCAGCTGTCCGCAGGCGGCGTCAATATCGTTACCACGGGAGTTACGAATCGTGGTCTCGATGCCACGGGACTCAAGACGACGCTGAAGATCCTCAACCTTATGAATCGGCGACGGCTTGAGCGGGCTACCCTCAATGTCGTTAAGCTGAATAAGGTTAACGTGGCACAGCGTTCCCTCGCAGAAGTCGCAGAGCGCCTGCATCTCGGGATTCGTATCGTTGACGCCTTCGATCATGGCATACTCATAGGTCGGGCGGCGGCCAGTCTTCTCGGTGTAGAGCTGAAGCGCCTCGTGAAGGCGAAGCAGTGTGTACTTCTTAACACCGGGCATGAGCTTGTTGCGCGTCGACTGGATGGCGGAATGCAGGGAAACGGCAAGCGTGAACTGCTCGGGGATATCGGCAAATTTGCGAATACCGGGAATAACGCCGCTGGTAGAGACGGTGAGGTGACGAGCGCCGATACCGATGCCATCGGGGTCGTTGAGGATTCGCAGCGCCTTGAGAACCTCGTCGTAGTTGGCAAACGGCTCGCCCTGGCCCATGAAGACGACGCTCGTGGCACGCTCGCCAAAGTCGTTGGATACATGAAGTACCTGGTCGACGATCTCTTGAGCGGTCAGAGAGCGCTTGAGGCCGTTGAGACCGGTAGCGCAAAAGGCGCAGCCCATGCCACAGCCAGCCTGGGTGGAAACGCAGACGGAAAGCTTGTTACGACGGGGCATACCGACAGTCTCGACGGAAACGCCGTCGTGGTACTCGAGCAGATACTTGCGAGAGCCATCTTTGGAAACCTGCTTGGTTAGTTCAGTCGGCGTGTCAAAGGTAAAAGCCTCTTTAAGCTGCTCGCGGAAAGCCTTGGGAAGGTTGGTCATATCGTCAAACGAACAAACGTTCTTCTCGAAGACCCATTCGATGAGCTGCTTCGCGCGGAAGGTGGGCTGGCCAAGTTCGGCCACAAGGTCGCGAATATCGTTTTGGCTCAAGTCGCGAATGTCCTGAGATTTAGTCCTGGGATTCATGGAAGCCTTTCGATTTTGGGGAAACGTAGAGG